>JBEKWQ010000025.1:0-13044 GCA_049512875.1 Acidimicrobiales bacterium | reverse complement strand
CCCAGGGTCCCCAGAGTCCCGCGGATCGGCTCGCGGAGGCGATCGACGTCGTGTGTGCCGAAGTGGTCGAGAACGTGCGCGCGGGCGCCAACGTCGTCATCCTCTCGGACCGCAACACCTCGAACGCGCACGCCGCCATCCCGAGTCTGCTCCTCACCTCGGCGGTGCATCATCGACTGGTCGACGAGCATTTGCGCACGAGCGCGGCACTGGTCCTCGAAGCGGGCGACGTGCGCGAGGTGCATCACGTGGCCCTGCTGCTCGGCTTTGGGGCGTCGGCGGTGTGCCCCTACCTCGCCTATGAGTCCATCGACGCCCTCGTCGAGCGCGGCGAATTGAGTGAGCTCAATGGGTTTGAGGCCCGCTACCAATACGGCAAGGCCCTCAACAAGGGCATCGTCAAGACGATGTCAAAGATGGGCGTCTCGACGGTGGCGAGTTACGTCGGCTCTCAGTTGTTCGAAGCGGTGGGAATCTCCGAGACCGTCCTCGCGCGCTACTTCCCGGGCTTTCGTTCGCGCGTCGGCGGCGTCAACCTCGAACACATCGCCCAGAGCGTGCTCGCGTTGCACCGCGGCGCGTACCATCCCGCCGTCGGAGAGGCGATTGAGATCGCCAATCGTGGGGAGTACCAGTGGCGTCGCGACGGTGAACTACACCTGTTCAACCCACGCACGGTCCAAAAGCTCCAGCACGCCACGCGCGAGAAGCGCTTTGACATCTTCAAGGACTACACCTCGATGGTCGATAACCAGACCGGCGGCGAACTCACGTTGCGCTCGTTGATGGACCTCGTGCCGAGTGCGACACCCTTGTCGATCGACGAGGTGGAGAGCGCGTCGTCGATCATCAAGCGCTTCTCGACCGGGGCCATGTCCTATGGCTCGATCTCCGAGGAGTCGCACACCACGCTCGCGATTGCCATGAACCGCCTGGGCGGTAAATCGAACACCGGCGAAGGCGGCGAGGACGCCGACCGATTCGACACCTCGGACCCGAACAACAACCGACGCTCGGCGATCAAACAGGTGGCGTCGGGGCGTTTCGGGGTCACCAGCCAATACCTGGTGAACGCCGACGATCTGCAGATCAAGATGGCGCAGGGAGCCAAGCCGGGCGAGGGCGGTCAGTTGCCCGGTTCCAAGGTCTACCCCTGGATCGCCAAGACCCGCCACTCGACGCCGGGCGTGGGGCTCATCTCGCCCCCGCCGCATCACGACATCTATTCCATTGAAGACCTCAAACAGTTGATCTACGACCTCAAGAGCGCGAACGATCAGGCTCGCATCCACGTCAAGTTGGTGAGTGAGCAGGGTGTCGGCACCATCGCCGCGGGCGTCGCCAAGGCCCACGCGGACGTTATCCTCATCTCGGGTCACGACGGGGGCACCGGCGCCGCGCCGCTCACGTCACTCAAGCACGCCGGTACGCCCTGGGAACTCGGACTCGCCGAGGCCCACCAGACGCTGGCCGCCAACGGCCTGCGCAGTCGGGTCGTGCTCCAGGTCGACGGACAGATGAAGACCGGTCGCGACGTCATCGTGGCGGCGCTGCTCGGCGCCGAGGAATACGGATTCGCGACCGCGCCGCTGGTGGTGTCGGGTTGCGTGATGATGCGCGTGTGTCACTTGGACACGTGCCCGGTGGGCATCGCCACCCAGAACCCCAAACTCCGCGAACGCTTCACCGGCAAGCCCGAGTTCGTCGAGAACTTCTTTCAGTTCATCGCCCAAGAGGTTCGCGAGTACCTCGCCCTGCTCGGGGCGCGGACCCTCGACGAGATCATTGGCGACGTCGCGCGACTCTCCGTGCGGTCCCTCGAGGACCCGACCAACGACCTGGACCTGTCAGCGCTCTTACAACCCGTGCCGCCCGACCAGCGCCGCCAGAGCATGAAACAAGAGCACGGCTTGGACTCGGCCCTCGACTGGCGCTTCATGGACCAGGCGCTCAACGCGGCGACCAAGAACACACCGGTCCGGCTCTCGAGCCTGATCCGCAACGTGAACCGCGCCGTGGGGACGTTGACGGGCAGTGCCATCACCAGGGCCCTGGGCGAACGGGTGCTGGCGCCCGATCTCGTGCAGGTCGATCTCGAGGGTTCGTCGGGCCAGAGTCTGGGCGCGTTCATGCCCCAGGGACTCACCCTTCGCCTGACCGGCGACGCGAACGACTACGTGGGCAAGGGACTCTCTGGTGGGCGCATCATCATCAAGCCCTCGCCGGAGGCGACCTTCGCGAGCGACCAGAACATCATCGCGGGCAACGTCATTGGCTACGGAGCGACGAGCGGGGAGATCTTTATCAGCGGCGTCGTGGGTGAGCGTTGCGGAGTGCGAAACTCAGGCGCGACCATCATCGTCGAGGGCAGTGGCGACCACGCGGGCGAGTACATGACCGGCGGGGTGATCGTCGTGCTCGGACAGGTCGGCAGGAACCTCGCGGCGGGAATGTCCGGTGGAACGCTCTATCTCTACGATCCGCTCGGCATGGTCCACGACCACCTCGCGGCGGGCGTCTACGAGATCGATCCACTCGAGTACGAGGACGACGAATTGCTGGTCACTCTGCTCGAACGCTTCGCGAACGAGACGGGTTCGTCAAAAGCATCGTCCTTGCTCGAGAACTGGCGTCGCGAACGCATGCACTTCGTACGCATCGAGACCTCTGAGTATCAGCGAATCCGTGACGAGTTGCGAAATGGGTAAGGTCACCGGTTTTCTCGAATTCGAACGTCAAGGTCCACAGTACCGGCCCGTACCGGTGCGTCTGCGCGACTGGCGCGAGGTCTACGAGCCCCAGAGCGACCACGTCGTCGCCGAGCAGGGCGCACGCTGCATGGACTGCGGGATCCCGTTCTGCATGCAGGGCTGCCCACTCGGCAACCGAATCCCGGCCTTCAACGACGCCGTGTATCAAGAGGACTGGGAACGCGCCGCCGAGCAGTTGTTTCGCACGAACAACTTTCCCGAGTTCACCGGGCGTCTTTGCCCGGCACCGTGCGAGTCGGCGTGCGTGCTCGGCATTGCGAGTGACCCGGTCACGATCGAGCGCATTGAATACGAAGTCGCCGAACACGCGTTTGCGCGGGGCCTGCGCGTCGCGCAGTTCCCGATCGTCGAGACCGGCAAGCGCGTCGCGGTCGTGGGTTCGGGCCCGGCGGGACTGGCCGCCGCCGCCCAGTTGCGTACGGCGGGACACGCCGTCAACGTCTATGAGCGCAGTGACGCGATCGGCGGTCTGCTGCGCTACGGCATCCCCGAGTTCAAGATGGAAAAGCGGATCCTCGACCGTCGTCTCGCGGTCATGAGCGCGATGGGCGTGCGCTTTCACACCAACGTCGCGGTGGGCGACGGCGGCACGCCGCTCGCGGACCTGCAACGAAACCACGACGCCGTGGTGCTCGCGATCGGTTCGACGACGCCGCGCATGATCCCCGTGTCCGGGGCCGAGCTCGAGGGCGTGTACCCCGCCATGACGTACCTTGAGGCGGCGAACCGCGCCGTGCGCGACGGCGTCGAGTCACCCCTCAGCGCCGAAGGTCGACACGTGATCATCCTCGGCGGCGGTGACACGGGTGCGGACTGCCTGGGCACGGCGCACCGCCAGCGAGCCGCCTCGATCATCCAGGTCGAGATCTTGGACCGTCCTCCCGACACGCGCCCGTCGGACCAGCCGTGGCCCACCATGGCGCGTGTGTTCAAAACCTCCTCGGCCCACCAGGAGGGTGGCGAGCGCCGCTTCTCGACCGAGACACTCGAATTCGAGGGTGAAGGGCGTCTCCAAGGGATAGTGCTGGTCGACCACGTCTCGGGCGAGACCGTTCGTGAACGCTGTGACCTCGTGTTGATCGCGGCGGGCTTCACCGGTCCCGAACTCGATCGCCTGGGACTCAACCTCGAGGCGAGCGTGACGTCGCGCTCGACCCTGCACGTCGACGCGAACTGGCGCGTGGTGGGTGTGCCCGGCACGAGCCCCGTGTTCGCCTGCGGCGACGCGGTTCGCGGTCAGAGTCTCATTGTCTGGGCGATCGCCGAGGGGCGCAGCGCGGCCTCGGCCGTCGACGCTCACCTGAGCGGCAGAACTGAGCTTCCCGCCCCCCTCGAGCCCTACGCCCTGTCCTGGTAGTTCTGTCGCACGCGGAGCGTCGCTAACCCCGTCCAGGCAACGGACCTTTGTGACGCCGTCAGTTCGCACCGACCAGGCCGGGGTCTTTGTAGCATCGGGACGTTAGTAATCGAAGGGGGGACCATGCAGAGCACGATGCAGGACGCACCGCTGCTGATTCGTGACATCATTCGTCACGGCGAATGGCTGTACGCGGACAAGAAGATCTTCACGGTGACGGCCGAGGGCGTGCGCGAGGCCACCTTCCTCGAGGTGTCCAAGCGCGCCGAACGGCTCGCCAGGGCCCTGAAAGAACTCGGCGTCAACGAGGGCGACCGCGTGGCGACTTTCATGTGGAACAACCAGAGCCACCTGGAGGCGTACCTGGCCGTCCCGACGATGGGTGCCGTGCTGCACACCCTCAACATCCGCCTCTTTCCCGAACAGCTGGCCTACATCATCCAGCACGCCGAGGACCAGGTGATTATCGTGGACGCGACGCTGGTGCCGCTGCTCGCCAAGGTCCGCGATCAGATGCCCAGTGTGAAGCACATCATCGTAAACGGTCCCGACGACTCGGGCGCGTTGGGCGAGACCATTGACTACGAGACCTTCGTGAGCGCCCAGCAGCCCGGCTTCGAGTGGCCGGACCTGGACGAACGCGCCGCCGCGATCATGTGTTACACCTCGGGCACGACGGGCAACCCCAAGGGGGTCGTCTACTCGCACCGCTCGATCTGGTTGCACTCGCTCGCCTCGACCACTTCGAACTCGATCGGGCTTTGTGAGCGTGACCGCTGCCTGCTGATCGTGCCGATGTTCCACGTGAACGCGTGGGGGTGTGCCTTCACCGCCTTCTTGGCGGGCACCGAGTTGATCATGCCCCAGATGTTCCTCCAGGGCGAACCCATCATCAACATGATCAGTGAACTGAAACCTACGGTGTCTCTGGGTGTGCCCACAATATGGAACGACGTGCTTCGCGTCGCCGCCGAGAGGCCCGACGCCGACTTCTCGAGTATTCGCGGCATCGTCGCGGGCGGCGCGGCGGTGCCGCGCTTCATGATCGAGGCTTTTCGCGACCGCCTCGGCATCAACGTGATCCAGGGCTGGGGGATGACCGAGACCAGTCCTCTCGCGGCGGTCTCGATTCCGCCCTTTGGCACGCCCGAGGAGCTGCGCATTGACTACCAGGTGAAGGCCGGTCGGATCGTCGCGGGCGTCCAGGTGCGCCTCGTGGACGACGCGGGCACCATCCTCGTGCCCGACGGCAAGACCGTCGGTGAATTCGAGATCCGCGGACCGTGGATCACCGGTTCGTACTTCGGGGTTGACGACCCGGACAAGTTTCATGACGGGTGGCTGCGCACGGGCGACATCGGGACCCTGGACGCCGAAGGGTTCATGACGATCAGTGACCGCACGAAGGACGTCATCAAGTCTGGTGGCGAGTGGATCAGTTCGGTCGAGCTCGAGAGCACGGTCATGGCGCACCCGGACGTCTTTGAGGCGGCCGTCGTCGCGGTACCGGATCCGAAATGGCAGGAGCGTCCCCTCTGCTGTGTCGTGCGGGTACCTGGTTCTTCGGTGAGCGCCGAAGAGTTGCGGGCGTTCCTCGCCGAGCGCGTCGCCAAGTGGTGGCTACCCGAGCGCTGGGCCTTCGTCGATTCGATCCCCAAGACGAGCGTCGGCAAGTTCGACAAGAAAGTGATCCGCGCCCAGTACCACGAGGGCCAACTCGACGTCACGACGTTGTCCTAGTGGCGAGCTTTGACGACTTGGCCAACGACGTGGCGGCGCTCGAGAGTCGCGTCTCGGAGATGATCTTCGAGACCGTTCGTGAGCAGTTGCGAGGTGACGCTACCGGGGCCCAACAACTCGAGCGACAATTGGCGAGGGTTCGTCGCAGCCTCGTAAAGGCGGAGGTGGTGTTGCGCAGTCTCGGATCGGACTAGAACGTCCAGCTGTTCACCTCGTCGATGAGCAATCGTAGCTGGACGTAGTTGCGCCCGTCGAAGTCGAAACTGAGCACGTCGTTCTCGACGCGAAAACCCTGCGCGAAGGAGAAGGTGGGAAAGCTCGACGCAAGGTGCGACAGCTGGTTGACGTTGGGGGACTGGTGTACCTGCATATGGGCCCGGCCGGGTTCGACGACGATCGAACGGTAGTTGCGGTAGAAGCGCTCGATCTCGTCGATCGCGGACGAGACCGACGTGCACACCGTGAAGAGACCGGTGTCCACCGCGTCGATGTAGCCGTCCTCGACGAGCACGTCGAGGAAGCTACGCCAGCGCTCCCAGAACGTCCCGTCGGGTGTCTCGACGAGCACGATCGGGGCGGGATTCGTCTTGCCGGTGTGCACGAGGGTGAGGATCTCGAACAATTCGTCCATCGTGCCCACCCCGCCCGGGAAGGCCACGAAGGCGTGTGACGCGCGGGTCATGGCGACTTTTCGCGTGAAGAAGAACTTCATCGCCACGTGCATCTCGTCGACGTCGATGAACTCGTTGGCGCCTTGTTCAAAAGGGAGTTCGATGTTCACTCCGAGCGTGTTGTCCTTGCCCGAACCCTTGGAGGAGGCCTCCATGATGCCTGGTCCGGCCCCCGAAATAGTCATCCACCCCCGCGCCGCCGTCGCTTCGCCGAAGGCGCGCGCCATCTCGTAGAGCGGATCGTCTGGTTTGGTGCGCGCCGAACCAAAGACCGTCACCTTGGCCTTGTCGCGCCACGCGGAAAAGAGGACGGACGCCTCGAGCAGTTCATTGAGCGCCGTCGAAGCGATGCGCAGGTCCGCGGTGTCGGCCTCGAGTTGGGCGAGTTCGACGATCCGCGTGACGAGCCCGCGAAGGATCGCCCGCCGTTCGGGGGACTGGTGCGTCTCGTCGTCGAGTTCGCCGAGGAACGCTTCAATGGGATCGGACATGACTAGATCGTCTGGTAGAGGGTGCTTCGTTGGCGCAAAGGTCGACCGAGTGGTTCGACGAGCGCTCGCAGGTTCTCCACGTCCATCTCCTGGCCGTGGGCGGCCCCGGCGGCGCGCGAGATGTTCTCATCCATCAACGTTCCGCCGAGATCGTTGGCGCCGGCCTGGAGCAGTCGGCGTGATCCCTCGACGCCCATCTTTACCCAACTGACCTGGATGTTGTTGATCAGCGTGGCGTAGTGGAGGCGAGCGACCGAGTGCATCAGTGTCGCCTCACGGAAGGTCGGTCCCCTGCGGGACTTGCCCTTCAAGTAGATCGGCGTTGCCATGTGCACGAAGGGTAACGGCACGAATTCGGTGAACCCTCCGGTCTCCTTTTGAAGTTCGCGCGTGCGAAGCAGGTGCGTCACCCAACTCTCGATTCCCTCCACCGCGCCGAACATGATGGTGATGTTCGAGTGCAGACCCACCTGGTGGGCGTTGCGGTGTACCTCGAGCCACTGGTCCGAGTTGATCTTGTCGGGGCACAAGACTGCGCGCACGCGGTCGTCGAGGATCTCGGCGGCGGTACCGGGCAGGGTCTTGAGGCCGGCGTCACGCAATCTGGTGAGGTACGTCGCGAGGTCCTGACCCGAGCGGCGTGCGCCCTCGAAAACCTCGAGGGCGCTGAAGGCGTGGATGTGGATGGTGGGAGAACCGGCACGCACCGCGGCCACGACGTCGATGTAGTAGTCGCCGTCGAACTTGGGATGGATCCCACCCTGGAGACACACCTCGGTCGCTCCCTTCAACTCGGCTTCGCGTACGCGTTCACTGATCTCTTCGAGGGTGAGCAGGTAAGGGTCGCCTCGCAGATTGAGTGAGAGCGGACCCTTGGAGAACGCGCAGAAGCGGCACTTGAACGTGCAGACATTGGTGTAGTTGATGTTGCGATTGATGACGAAGCTCACGTCGTCGCCCACGAGCTCGCGCCGGATCTGGTCGGCGAGGTCAACCACGGCGTTGTAGTCGGCGCCGCGTGCGCGAAAGAGCGTCGTCAATTCGCTCGCGTCGAACTCGTAGCCGGGCTGATAGCGCGCGAGCAATGCCTCGAGCTCGTTGGTTCGACGCGTCTGGGCCGGCGCGGATGGTGGCGGCACTTCGGTACCCGAGAACCACTGGTCCTCGCGCGCGAGGAACGTCGCGTCCGCGAGGGCCAACACCGAGGGACGAACCGCGTCGTCGAGGAACGGCGAGTGAAGGCCGATGAACTCGGGATAGACCGTAAGGCGCGGCACGAGCGTGAAGCCGCGTCCCTCGCATTCGCTACTGAGCGCGCTGATCGCGGGCCAGGCGCGTTCGGGGTTCACGTGGTCGCGGGTCACCGCCGAGATACCGCCGAAGTCGTCGATACCGAAGTCGAGCAGTCGGGCGGGATCGTCGCTCAGGTTGGGTGGCGCCTGGAGGTGGACGTCGTCGGGCAGCACCAGGCGCGCCACGCTGATGGTCCAGTGGAACTCCTCGTCGCTCGCGGCGGGCTCGTGGGCCATGAGCGTGCGGGCCTTGGGAAGGAAGTTCTGAACGATGACCTCTTGGACGTGACCGAATTCGCAGTGCGAACGGGCGATGGCCTCGAGGGTCTCGAGCCGGTCCTCGCGCGTCTCGCCAATGCCCACGAGGAGCCCCGTGGTAAAGGGAATCTGGAGCTCACCAGCGAAGCGCAGCGTGTCGAGGCGACGTTGGGGTTCCTTGTCCGGGGCGAGACGGTGGGCCAACAGCGTGGCGAGTGATTCGAGCATCATGCCTTGGGAGGCCGAGACCGAGCGCAACTGCTCGAGCTCGCGACGATACAGCGCTCCCGCGTTGGCGTGGGGCAGGAGTCCCGTCCCTTCGAGCACCATGGCCGCGGCGCTCGCCACGTAGTCGACCGTCGACTGGTACCCGCGCGCCGCCAGCCATCGAGCAGCCTCGTCGTAGCGCAATTCGGGCCGCTCGCCCAAGGTGAAGAGGGCCTCGGTCGCTCCCGCGTCCTTGCCCGCCTGGGCGACGTCCATGACCTCTTCCAAGCTCATGTAGGGCGACGCCACGTGCGCGGGCGCCTGGGCGAAGGTGCAGTAGCCGCAGCGATCCCGACAGAGTTTGGTGAGCGGAATGAAGACCTTGGGCGAGTAGGTGACCACGTGGGCGAAGCGCGCTCGCGCAATCGCAAAGGCGGCACTCGCGAGTTCCTCCAGCGGGGCGCGTACGAGGTCGGTGCGAGTTAATCCCTCGTACGTGGTCATAGCAGGCATCCTAGGCTCGACGCTTGGCCCGGCGAACGCCAACAGGACGGTTCGACCAGTGTTTCAACCCCGAACGACGTCGATCTTCTGTTTCACGATGGCCAGACATTCGTCGTAGGACTTCACGAAGGCGTCGACCCCGTCGCGTTCGAGTTTCTCGGTCACCGCCGACAGCGAGACGAAGGGTGGGAGGAATTCGAGCTTCTTCGCCTCGCGGGCCACCGATTCGTACGAGGACAGGTGCTTGGACCAGAAGCGTCCGTGATCGAGCAACGCTTCGAGCGTCTGGTCGGGCATCGTGTTGACCGTCTCATTACCCACGATGGGATCGACGTAGAGCAGGTCGAAGTAGGAGGGATTCTTGGTGGAAGTCGAAGCCCAGAGGGGACGCTGGACCTGGGCGCCCGCGGCGATCAATCCGAGCGCCCGTGGCTCGTTAATCGTGTCGGCGTACCTCTTGTAGGCCGCGCACACTTGGGCGTTGGCGGTCGTGCCGCGCCGGGGGTCGCCTTCGAGCAAGAGGGGGTCAACGGCCGCGTCGACGCGCGAGACAAAAAACGACGCCACGCTGGCGATCGAACTCACGTCGCGACGGTTCTTTCGTGCGAGCTCGAGCCCCGACATCCACGCGTCGAGCACTTCGCCGTAGCGCTCGACCGAGAAGATGAGCGTCACGTTCACGTTGATGCCCTGTCCGAGCACTTCGGTGATCGCGGGCAGACCCTCCTTGGTGGCGGGGATCTTCACCATGAGGTTCTCGCTGCCCACGCGTTGATGCAGTCGTTTAGCCGCCGTGATCGTCCCTTGGGTGTCACGGGCCAGCAGAGGGGATACCTCCAGGGAGACGAAGCCGTCCAGGTAGCGTCGCTTGCCTGCGAGAAAATCCTTTCGTGACGATTCATGGACGCCACGAAGGATCGCGCACGCGTCGCGCACGTCATAGACGGCCAGCGTCTCGAACAGTTCCTCGGGGGATTGTGCATGGTTCTTCAAAAGGAATTCGTTGTACGCCGACGTCGTCGCGAGGGATTTGGCGAAGATAGAAGGATTGGAGGTCACGCCGCGCACACCCTCGTCGACCAGTCGCTTCAGCGATCCGTCCTTCAGCCAATCTCGACGGATGTTGTCGATCCAGGGGCTCTGACCGAAGTCGCGGTAGAGGATGTCGAGGTTCGTCACGTGGTCTCTCCTAGAACTCGCTCGACGTGTTCGACGAGCGTGGCGGCGGTGATGTGAAAGAAATCAAGTGCGTAGCTTCCAGGTGCGCTCATCCCGAACGAGTCAATGCCGATGGCCTGGTCGACGTACTTCGTCCAGCCCAGCGTCGCCCCCGCCTCGAGCGCCACCGAAGGTAACGATCGCTTGAGGACGCGCTCGCGGTAGTCGTGGCTCTGATCGTCGAAACAGGCCCAGCACGGTAGGGCCACCACGCGCGTGGCGATGCCTCGACGCGCGAGCAGGTCGTGGGCCTTAAGACACACTCCGACCTCCGAGCCGGTGCCCACGAGGGTGAACGTCGCGTGGTCGTCCTCGCGCACGACGTAACCCCCGTAGGACGCTCCGAGGATTGACGCCTCGGCGTCAGCGCCGCCCAGGACCGGCACGTCCTGGCGCGAGAGGATGAGCGCGGTGGTGGGAGGGTGGTCGTCACTCAGGTACGTACCGATGAAATCCACGGCCTCGTTGACGTCCGAAGGTCGAACCACGTGCAGGTGCGGCATGGCGCGAAGGGACATCAACTGCTCGACCGGTTGGTGCGTCGGGCCGTCCTCGCCAACCCCCACCGAGTCGTGAGTGAAGACGAAGAGCACCGGTGCACGACTGATCGCCGCGAGACGGATCGACGGACGCGCGTAGTCACTGAAGACGAAAAACGTGGCGCCAATCGGACGGATGCCCCCGTGCAGGGCCTGTCCGACCATGGTCGCACCCATGGCGAACTCGCGGATGCCGTAGTGAATCTGGCGACCACCCGGATTCTCAGCGCTCTGCAATGACGAGTGGATCAACTCCGCCCCGGTGTTGTCGGTCAGATCGGCCGATCCCGAACTGATACCGGGGGTTTGGGCGGAGAAGACGTCCAACGCACGTTTCATGGCCTTGCGCGTGGCGACCATGGTCCCGGCGGCGAACCGTTCAGGTTTGGTCGTGATCACTGCCACGCCGTTGGTCGCGAGCTGCTCGAGTAACGCCACGCCCTGGGCGCCAGCGGCGGTGACGCGCGATTCCCATTCGGTCCGGGCCCGTCGCTGTTCCTTCAGCGATTCAATCAACAGCGACGGAAGATCGGGATCGTCGACGAACGCTCTATCGGGCACGCCGAGGATGGCTTTGGCGGCGGTGATCGCTTCGGCGGAGAAGGGTGAACCGTGCGCCTCTCGAGTGTCCATCATCTCGGGCGACGGAAATCCAATGTGGGATCGAACGATGATCAGCGTAGGTCGCGTGGTTTCGGCGACGGCGTCGCGACAGGCTTTTTCCAAGACGTCGAGGTTGTTCGCTTGATCGCCCACGTTGATGACGTGCCAGCCGTAGGCGGCGAAGCGCTGGGCGGTGTCGTCGTGCAGGGCTAATTCCGTCGGGCCATCGATGGTGATGTGATTGTCGTCGTAGAAGACCGTCAATCGGTCGAGCCCGAGCTGGCCGGCGAGCGAGGATGCTTCGTGACTTATGCCCTCTTCAATGCATCCGTCACCCGCAATCACCCAGACGCGGTGGTTCACCAAGCCCTCGCCGTACTGGGCTCGCAACATTCGCTCGGCGATGGCCATGCCGACACCGTTGGCGATGCCTTGGCCGAGGGGACCGGTCGAAACCTCAACGGTCGGTGCGGTGCCAACCTCGGGGTGGCCGGGCGTCCGGGAGTGCGGTTGTCGAAATGAGCGAATGTCGTCCATGCTGAGGTCGTAGCCAAACACGTGGGCGAGACCGTATTGCAGCATCGAGGCGTGACCATTGCTCAGGACGAAACGATCACGGTCACTCCATCGCTCGTCGGTGGGATCGTGGCGCAGGACGCGTGAGAAGAGCATGACACCCAATGGGGCCAGGGCCATGGCGGTGCCGCTGTGTCCGGACTTGGCCGCTGCGGGCGCGTCCATCGCCAATGCCGAAATCTCACGGATGGCGCGGCCTTCGAGTTCGCTCGCTCCGGGAAACAACTGGTCGACCATGACTACGACAGTAGTAACAAGGCGGGCATCGAAGGGGCACAACTGGGCCGGTAGCCTTCAAAAGTGGCCGTCCAAGTACCTCCGAACTGCGACCTGACGCTCGGGCTTACCTGCGTAGAAAAGTCAGTGCCCGGCGTCACCGTCTGGATCATGCGTGTGGACGAGCGCTTCCTCAACCCGGTGGGCATCGTCCAAGGGGGGTTCCTCGCCGCCATGCTGGACTCGGCCATGGGCGCGTCGGCGCTGACCTCGGCGGGTGAGCGAAAGGTGAGCGTCGCCAACACCGAAATGAAGGTGTCGTTCCTGCGCGTCGCGTCGCCGGGCGACGTTCTCACCTGCACCGCGACGGTATTGAAACCCGGCAGTGTCATCTCGTTCGTGGAGGCCAAAATCGTCAACGCCAAGGGCCAGTTAGTCGCCACCGCGAGTTCGACGTACTTGATTCGAGATCGTGCTGAGTAGGCTGGACGCGTGAAGACTCCTGCCTGGCGCAAACTCCTTCGCGGAGCCAGTATCAAGGGTGATCTACGTGACATTCGCTCGCTCTTCCTTCGTTACTTGAAGGAGGAGACCATCCAGC
>JBEKWQ010000024.1:0-13438 GCA_049512875.1 Acidimicrobiales bacterium | reverse complement strand
AGATTTGGAGACGTGGGTGTAGATCTGGGTCGTGGTGAGACTCTCGTGGCCGAGGAGTTCTTGGACCACGCGCAGGTCCGCACCACCTTCGACCAGGTGCGTGGCGTAAGTGTGACGCAGCGCGTGCGGGTGCACGTGACCGCGGGCAACGCGGTTGTCGAGAATGCGCCGCACGTCACGAGCACCCAGGCGCGACCCGCGCCGGTTGAAGAACAAGGCCTCGGGGGGTGACTCGCGGGTCATCACGTCCTCTCTCGCGTCCTCGATCCAGAGCCGGACGGCCTCGAAGCCTCGCCGGTGCAGGGGCACCAGGCGCTCCTTGCGACCCTTACCCATGACCCGCAGCAGTCCTTCGTCAACGTGCACGCTCATCAAGTCCAGTCCGCACAGTTCGCTCACCCGAAGTCCCGCGCCGTAGAGGACCTCACAGACCGCTCGGTCCAGGGTCGCCCACTCGTCCTCGCCCCAGTCCTCGTCGAGCAAGTGGTCCAATTGTTCGCGCACCACGATCTTGGGTAGGGCGCTGCGCGCCTTGGGTGCCGAGAGGCGCTGAGCGGGACTCTCGACGAGGTGGCCCCGTTCGACGAGCCAGCAGAAGTAACGGCGCAGCGACGCGCGCCGACGGATTATCGAGCTGCGGTGGTCGCCCTTTTCGGTCATGTAGGTGAGATAACGGCGCAGCACCTTGGTGTCCACGTCCGCGGGCGCGAGCACACCCTCGACCCGGGCCCAGTTAACGAAGCGTTCGAGGTCACTGGCGTAGGCGCGCACGGTCGCGGGACTCTGGTTCTGGGCGCGCAGTGTCGACGCGAATCCGTCGCGCATCCACGCGTCACCAGCCCCGACCGGCTCGTTTCGTTGCATTCCCCAAGGCTACCGAGGCCCGGGAGAACGGGTCGCCACCTCACTAGTGTTAATCATGATTTCAAAGGAGGCTTGGTGGCACGAATACTGATCGTAGAAGACGACGACCACATTCGCACGGCCCTTCGCCTGATGTTCGAAGGTGAGGGCTTTGACGTCGACGACGCCCCCACCGGTGAGGTGGGCGTGGCGCTCTTCTCGCGCATGGCGGCCGACGTCGCCATCGTGGACGTGATGCTTCCTGGTATGTCGGGCTTCGAGACGTGTCAGCAGTTACGCAACGCGAGCGACCTGCCCATCGTGATCGTCTCGGCCCGTGACGAGACCGTCGACGTCGTGCTCGGCCTCGAGTCGGGCGCCGACGACTACGTGACCAAGCCCTTCGTGCCCGAGGAACTTCTCGCCCGGGTGAAGGCGCACCTTCGCCGACGACCCGATAAGAGCGCCAAGGCGTTCACGATGGGCGACCTGCAGGTCATTCCCGACGAGGGTGTCGTGCGCCACAGTGACGGCGCCGAGCTTCACCTCACCTCGACCGAGTTCCGCCTCTTGACCGACCTCGCGTCGATGAACGGCAAGGTCCTCAGTCGTGAGGACCTGCTCGAGCGAGTCTGGGGCTACGACTACTTCGGCGACAGCCGACTGGTGGACGTGCACATCCGACGCCTGCGCACCAAGATCGAGCCCGACCCGGCCAACCCCACCTTTCTCGTCACCGTTCGAGGCGCCGGTTACAAGTTGGTCCTTTGATACGCCGGCGAAGTCTTCGACTTCGACTGCTCGTCACTTTCGGACTTGGCGCCTTCCTCTTGAGCGCGGTCTTCGCGTCGCTCACCTACCTCGGGGTGCGCCACGTCCTGGTCGACAACCAGCAACAGACCGATCTTCGACAGAGTTACGAAAACGCGGCCCTGATCCGCACCACGCTCTACACGTCCCCGCCCGAACTACCCAAGCTCCTCAACTCGATCCAGAGCGCCACCGAGTCGAACGTGCTCGTGCGCGCGGGCCAGCAGTGGCTCTCCAAGAGCTCCAACGCGGCCACCGCGGACGTGTCCAACGCCATCCTCGCGAGCGTCAACAGCGGGCACGCCACCGACCAGACGATCGACCTCGACAACCACATCATCTTCGTCGTGGGCCTGCCGGTACCCGCGGTGGACACCCAGGTCTACGAGGTCTTCCAACTACGGAACCTTGAGCACACCCTGTCCGTCCTGCTTCTCTACATGACCGCGGGCGCCTTGCTCACGACGCTCATCGGCATGGGCGGCGGACTGTGGGTGACCCGTCGAGCGATCCGCCCACTGCTCGAGGTCTCCGAAGCGGCGGCGTTGATTGCCCAGGGCGAGCTCTCGACGAGACTGGTCGTGACGCGCGCGGACGAAGAGGTCCAGCAACTCACCGAGTCCTTCAACCTGATGGTCAGCCGCTTGGTAGAACGACTCGAACGCGACGCCAGGTTCGCGAGCGACGTCAGCCACGAACTGCGTTCCCCGCTCACCACGCTCGCGACCACCGCCTCGATACTCCAACAGCATCGCGAGGAGCTCTCACCCGCGGGACAGGAGAGTCTCAATCTGTTACTCGCGGACCTCTCGATCTTCCAGGCCCTGGTCGAGGACCTGCTCGAGATGGCGCGCAGCGACGCGGGCGCGGTGCCCCTCGCCATCGAGACCGTCAAGTCCGTGGAACTCGTGCGCCAGTCCGTTCGTTCCGCGGCGCGCCGACACGGACTCGACGAGCCCCCCGTCGAGGTCGCCGCGGGTACGGGCGATCCCCTCGTCCAGGTGGACCGTCGCCGTTTCGAGCGCGTCATGACCAACGTCATCGACAACGCGCACCGCTACGCCAACGGCGCGCTGGCGGTGCGACTCGGCCTCGAGGGCGACCAACTGGCGATCAACATCGACGACAACGGTGCGGGGGTACCGCCCGACGAGCGCGAACGGGTCTTCGAGCGGTTCTTTCGCGGTCGGGCCGCGCACGACCGCGGCATCGCGCGCGGGACCGGTCTCGGGCTCGCCCTCGTGCGCGACCACGTGCTGGCGATCGGCGGCACCATACGCATCCTCGACAGTCCCGAGGGTGGCGCCCGATTCCAGATACTTCTTCCCGTCGTCGAGGACGCGCACCCGTGAAGCGCGTGCGCGGCCCGCTCTTGGTGCTCGTGGCCGGGCTGGTGCTCGCGGGCTGCACGCTGGTGCCCACGACCGAGAGTCCCTCGACGATCAGCCACGTCGGTTTCGAACTGCTCAGTCCGACGATTCCCGGAACCGACAACGGCAAGGTCGTCTTCATCACCCGTCCCATCTACATCGTCGACGCCACGGGACATCTCTCGCCCCTCAGTCGAATCGTGCCCTCACCGGCCACCCTCGACTCGATCCTGGGTGAACTCCTGTTAGGACCCACGTCAATCGAGCGCTTCGCGGGCTACACCAGTGACCTACCCAAGGGATTCGTGCTCGTGGGGGCGACGCTCAAGAACAAGTTGGGGGTGCTTGACATCGCCACGCCCCTGACGACCCTGTCGCGCGAGAACCAGATCCTGGCCTTGGGACAATTGGTGCTCACGGCCTACGACGTCGGGGCGACCGCCGGTATCGAGATCACCGTCGCGGGTTCGCCTCGACTCTCGCTCCTGCCCAATGGGTCACGCCACCTCATCGTGACCCGCGCGGACTTCGCGTCGCTGCTCAATCCCTAGTGCGACCTTTCGGGTCGGTACGCGGGGGCGCTACTCCACAGGTGCTCGAGGTCGTAGTAGTCACGCGTCGGCTCGTCAAAGACGTGCACGATCACGTCGCCGTAGTCGAGTGCGATCCACTGCGCGCTGTCCCAACCCTCGACGTGCACCGGCGTGACGCCGAGTTGTTCTCGAACGCGCAGTTCCACCTGTTCGGCGATCGCGCGCACCTGACGGTCGTTTCGTCCCGCGGCGAGGACCAGGGCGTCAAAGGAGTCGACGAACTCGCGCAGGTCGAGTACCACGGTGTCCAGGCTCAGTTTCTCGCCAGCGCCCTCGAGGGTGGCGTCGAGCAGGGTGGTGACGAAGTTGCTGAAGGGGCCGCGAGGAGACTCGCCGCTCGTCACGGCTTCACTCAGTGGGCCACTCCGAGCACGCAGAGCGCGGCCACGAAGGGCAGCGTCAAGATGAGTAGACCCAGCGCGGCGTAGCGTTGTTTGCTGCGTCGCAGGTCTTGACGCCGAAGGGGCGCCGGCTCCAAAACCGCGAGTCGTGCGGACTCGGTTTCGGTGACTTCGAAGATGCGAACTGCCATTGAACTCAAACTCTATCCTTGGAAGCTTTCGTAGAGCGGAATGACGGATTCGGGTACGAATTTCCTTAGGTTTTCGGGGTCCGTGGCGACCTCGCGGATGAACGTGCTCGAAAGGTCGACCGGTTCCATGGCGATGTCGTAGGCGTCCCAGCCCGGCGACACCCGACCCGATCCGCCCGGTCGGGGCACCACGCCCACGCGAACCAGTCCTTGCAGGACCGTGGCCTCGTGCCAGGAGTCGATTTGCTCGACCAGGTCCGCGCCCACGATGACGTCGACCTCGTCACAGTCCACGAGCAGTTCGCGCACCGTGTCGATGGTGTAGGAGGGACCCTCGCGCCGTATCTCGCGGTCCGAGACCTCGACGAGTTCGAGTCCGCCGAAGGCCGCCCGGGCCATGGCCAGACGCAGCGACGCCGGTCGCACCGGACTCGTGGCGACCTTGAGATACGGGTTGCCCGCGACGGTGACCTCGATCAACTCAAAACGCCCGGTCGCCGCCGCGGCGCGAAGTGCCGCCACGTGACCGAAGTGCGGCGGGTCAAAGGTGCCCCCGAAGAGACCTAGGCGCCTGAGAGTCACTCTTCGAGCCTACGCCCTGATTGCTGGCGCCTGGCCCGAACCCGTAACCTTGGGTGATGGTGTCGGCGAACCAAGAGTGGAGTCTCAGCACGTGGCGATCGCGTCCGATCGCCCAGAGTCCCACGTGGCCCGACGTCGAGCACCTCGAACGCGTCGAGGCCGAACTCGCCACCAAGCCGCCGTTGGTCTTTGCCGGTGAGGCGCGTCGTCTCCTCGATCACCTCGCGATGGTCGCGAGCGGCCAGGCGTTTCTCTTGCAGGCGGGCGACTGCGCCGAGTCGTTCCACGACGGTTCGGCCGACTCGATCCGCGACAAGTTGAAGGTCGTCCTCCAAATGGCCGTGGCGCTCACCTACGGCGCGGGCGTGCCGGTCATAAAGGTGGGACGCATCGCGGGACAGTTCGCCAAGCCGCGCTCCGAGGAGTTCGAAGACGTCGACGGGGTGCGCCTGGACATCTTTCGAGGTCACATCGTCAACGACGAGAAGCCCGACGCGCAGTCACGTCGTCCCGATCCCGATCGCCTGCTCGCCGCCTACCACCAGAGCGTCGCGACGCTCAACCTCCTGCGAGCCTTCACGACCGGCGGATTCGCCGCGCTGAGTCGCGTGCACCAGTGGAACCAGGAGTTCGTCGCCAACTCGCTCGAGGGCAAACGCTACGAAGTGATCGCCGACGACATCGAACGCGCCCTCAGCTTCATGAAGGCCTGCGGCATCGACCTGTTCGACGACAACGCGCTGCAGGCCGTCGAGTTCTACACGAGCCACGAGGCGCTCATCCTGCCCTACGAACAGGCCCTGACGCGTCGCGACTCACTGACGGGCCTCTGGTACGACTGCTCGGCGCACATGCTCTGGATCGGTGACCGGACGCGTCAACTCGACGGGGCCCACGTCGAGTTCGCTCGGGGGGTCGCCAACCCGCTGGGTCTCAAGGTCGGTCCGAGCGTCTCGCGCGACGAGTTGCTGCGACTGGTGGACGTGCTCAATCCCGAGAACGTCGCCGGGCGACTCACCCTCATCTCGCGCATGGGCCACGACAAGGTGACCGACCTGCTCGCACCCTTGGTCGAGTCGCTGCGCGACGAGGGCCGTCAAGTCCTGTGGACCTGTGACCCGATGCACGGCAACACCTTCAAGACCTCCGGGGGCCAGAAAACCCGGCGCTTTGACGACATCTTGTCCGAAGTGGCGTCGTTCTTCGCGGTCCACGAGTCCCTCGGGACCTGGCCCGGTGGCTTGCACATCGAACTGACCGGCGACAACGTCACCGAGTGCCTGGGCGGAGGATCGCGACTCTTAGAGGGCGACCTCTCGACGAACTACACCTCGATCTGTGACCCTCGTCTGAACGCGACCCAGAGCCTGGACATGGCCTTTCACGTGGCCGAGTTCCTCCAGGGTTACTCCGCGGCGAGGGGCGCCCGGTCGTTGTAGCGCAGTAACCGGCGTCGACGCGCCTTGAACTCGATCTCGGTCATCGACGCGTTCTCGGTGTTCAGGCGCATCCGGTCGCCCGGTGCTCGTCCCTCGACCAGTTTCATGGCTTGTTCGATGACCCCGCCGTGCACGACGAGCACCACCAGTTCTCCTTCGTGGCGCGCGACGATCCGCGTCAGTGCTCGCACGCAGCGTTCGTAGAACTGCGTCCACGACTCCGCGTGCGGGGCGAGGGGCTGATCGGGGTCCTTATCCCAGTCCGGCGCGCCGAAGCGCTCGACCAACTCCTGCCAGGTGAGCCCGTCGGCCTCACCGGGGTGCAGTTCACACAGGTCACAGTCCTCGACCGGCGTGAGGTCGGGCAGTCCTCGCGCGAGCAGCGCGGCGGTCTGGATCGCGCGCGGCAAGACCGAGGTGTAGAGCGCGGTCGCCTCACGCAGTTCGCCCGAGTAGGCGAGCCGCTCGCCCAGGGCCTCGACCTGTCGACGGCCCAGCTCGGTGAGGCCCCCACAGCCGAGCGGCCCGCCGACCACGCCCCGGGCGTTGCAGTAGGCCTCGCCGTGGCGAATGAGCAACAAGCGTGTCCCGGTGGGTTGGTCACCGCGGGTGCGAAAGCCCGGCGGCGCGTCGACGCTCACGCGAGGTCGCCGACGAACGCCTCGAGTTGGCGTAGCGTGCGACACTCGACCACTCGCTCGCAGTAGGGCGCGTACTGGCTCACGATCGAGTCCCCGCTGTTCCAGTAGCTCGTGGGCTCAGGGTTCAACCAGTAGACGGCCTTGGCGCGGTACTTGAGGTCCGCGAGCACCTCGGCGTGGGCCTGGTGGTAGTTGTTGCGCGCGTCACCGAGGATCAGGATCGTCGAGCGTTTGGTGAGTTGGTCCGCGAAGCGTTCGTGAAAGGTGAGAAAGGCCCGCCCGTAGTCCGAGTGACCGTCAAAGGCCACGACGTCGGCTTCGGCGTTGATGCGCGCGACCGCCTCCGCGGGGTCGTCCACGCCCTCGAAGAGTCGACTCACCTCGTCGAGACCGTCGACGAAGACGAAGCTACGCACCTTTGAGAACTGCGAACTGATCGCGTGCACCAGGTGCAAGGTGAAGCGCGCGAAGGACGCCACCGATCCCGAGACGTCGGCGATGACGATGATCTCAGGCTTGGCGGGACGCGGCGGCTTAAAGCGCAGGTCGATCGGCACCCCACCGGTCGAGAGGCTGCGACGCACGGTGTGGCGCAGGTCCACCGGACCACGACGTCGCCGACGTCGTCGGCGCGCGAGTCGCACGGCGAGCTTTCGACTGAGGGGGCGTAGCGCGCGTTCGAGTTGGGCCATCTCGTCGCGGTTGGCGTGCATGACGTCGATGTCCTCGGGCAGGGGCTTGCGCACGGACTTGGCGAGCGCCTCGGCCCCGCGGTCCTCGACCAGTCGTTCGCGGATCTCGCGCTCGATCTCGGCCTTCAACTGTTCGATGCGCGCGTGCGCCTCGTCACGGCTCAGCCGTTGGGCGAGCGCGTCACTCGTGGGCTGGTCGGCCAGACCCGCTTCGCTGAGGCGACGCTCGAGCGCGTCGAGCTCGAGGTTTCGAAGCGTCCGGTACAGGTAGTAGGTGCCCCCCACGGGCCGACCCGGCTCCACCCCGGCGTAACGGGTGACCGCCTCGGCGGCGGCCCGGCGAAGGTCCGCGCGATTGCCCTCGCGAAGGGCTCGATACAGCAGGTCGGCTAGTTCGTTCGCGGACATCGACGACGACGCCCCGCCGCCCTCACCGCGCGCGTCACCGGGGCCCGACGCCCCGGCGGCGCCCTCGGGCGACTCGGCCTCGACACCATCCATCAAGTCCGCGACCGACTCGAAGGAACGGTTCGAGAAGAACACTTCGAAGGCCGTCGAGAAGACCGGCATGTGGTCGCCATCTTTCACGAGCGTGGCGCCGAGCGAACTCTTGACGAGCGACCGGTCCGAGATGTCGATCACCTGCACCGCGCGCGCGGCGTCCACGTGTTCGCTCATCGACACCGGGATGCCCGCGGCTCGCAACTCGGCGATGAAGTCGCCCAGGAGGTTAAGCAACGGGTTTCGAGCGACCGAGGAGTTCTTTGGTGGCTCGCTCAATATCAGACTGGTACTTCAACAAGATGTGCAGCGTCTCGGCGGCGTCGTGCTCACCGATCTCCTCGCGACCGAGTACGACCAAGGTACGCGCCCAGTCGAGGGTCTCAGAGACCGACGGGGCTTTCTTCAAGTCCAGCGTGCGCAGGGAACGAACCACCTGGGCGATCTGTTCGGCCAGTACCGCCGAGATGCCCGGCACCCGCGCGAGGATGATGTCGCGCTCGCGCTCGATGCTCGGGTAACCCACGTAGAGGTAGAGGCAGCGTCGCTTGAGCGCCTCGGAGAGTTCGCGGGTGTTGTTCGAGGTGAGAAACACCATCGGGATCTGCTTGGCGCGTACGGTGCCCAGTTCGGGGATCGAAACCTGGTACTCCGAGAGGATCTCCAAGAGCAACGCTTCGGTCTCGAGTTCGACGCGGTCCACCTCGTCGATGAGCAGCACGACCGGGTCGGTCGCGGTAATCGCCTCGAGCAGGGGACGCGTGAGCAAGAACTCCTCGGCGAAGATGTCCTCTTCGAGGTGGGCCCACTCTTCGGCCGAACCTTCGGGTCGCCCGGCCTGGATCCGCAGCAACTGCTTGCGATAGTTCCACTCGTAGAGCGCCTTGCTCTCGTCGAGTCCCTCGTAGCACTGCAGACGGATGAGTCGCGCGCCGATCGAGTCCGCGACCGCCTGGGCGAGGGCGGTCTTGCCGGTGCCCGCGGGACCCTCGACGAGCACGGGCTTGGCGAGACGGTCCGCGAGAAAGACCACCGACGCAATCGCCTCGTCACTCAGATAATCATTGTCGGCGAGCAGCTTTTGGATCTCGTGGGGCGAGTCGAAGCGTACCGGTGGTACGTGCAACAGACCGAGCCGCTTGGCGAGTTCCTCTCGGGGATCAAGTGCGCTCATCGGACCTGTCCTTCGCCCCGCACGACCCACTTGAGACAGGTCAGTTCGCGCAGCCCCATTGGTCCGCGCGCGTGCAACTTCTGGGTCGAGATGCCGACCTCGCCACCCAGGCCCAGTTCGCCGCCGTCGATGAAGCGCGTGGACGCGTTCACGAGGACCGCGGCCGCGTCGACGCGTCGGATCCATTCCTCACCTCGCGCCACGTCCTCGGTGACGATCGCCTCGGAGTGACCGGTTCCGTAGCGCGACACGTGCGCGACCGCCTCGTCGAGCGAGTTCACAACCTTGACCGCCATGATCAAGTCGAGGAACTCGTCCTCGAAGTCCGACTCGTGGGCCGGCGTCGCCTCGGGCAGGATCCACTTGGCGCGCTCGTCCACGCGCAGCTCCACCTCGGGCATCGCGAGCGCCAGCGCCGGCAAGAACGATGACGCGACCTTCTCGTGCACGATCAACGTCTCGGCGGCGTTACAGACCCCCGGACGCGACGTCTTGGCGTTCACGACAATCGCGAGGGCCTTGTCGAGGTCGGCGAACTCGTCCACGTAGACGTGACAGTTGCCGTCACCGTCTAAGACGTAGGGCACGCGCGCGTGCTCGCGCATGGCCTTGATGAGACTCGGTCCACCGCGCGGGATCAGACAGTCCAAGACCTCGGTCATCTGCATGAACGCCGTCGCCACCTCGTGGCTGGGGTCCTCGACGAGGGCGACCGCGTTCTCGGGCAGGCCCTCCTTGGCGAGCGCCTCGTTCCAGAGCCCGACGATCATCTTGTTCGTGCGCATCGCCGAGGACGAACCTCGCAGGTACGCGGCGTTGCCGCTTCGAATGCAGAGCCCCGCGACGTCGCTCGTCACGTTGGGTCGGTTCTCGTAGACCACGCCAATGACCCCGAGGGGCACGCGCAGGCGTTCGACGCGCAGTCCGTTGGGGCGCACGTTGCGATCCACGACCTCAAAGAGTGGGTCGGGGGCCGCGGCGATCTCGCGCAGCGCTGACGCCATGGCTTGGACGCGCCCCCGGGTGAGGGTGAGGCGGTCTCGACCGGGACCGGACTCGTCGTAGGCGGCCACCTCGGCGGCGTTGACGCGAAGGAGTTCGTCCTCGAGCTCCTCGAGCAGGTCCGCGACACGCTCGAGGACCCCGCGGCGCTGCTCGTTGGACGCCTGGGCGAGGGCCTTGGACGCTTCGCGCACGGCGCGGCCCTGGGTCGTGAGATCGTGCATAGTCATATCGCCAGCGTAACTGAGTGCCTACGCCCTACGGAGCAAAACCATGTCGTCGCGGTGCACGACCACCTCATCGCTCTGGTCAAAGCCCTGCGCGTCGCTGCGCACGAGCCCCTTGGCCACAATCTGACCCTCGGGTCCTCGCACGTCCACGGCGTCGCCCTCGACGAAGTCCCCTTCGAAGGACGTAACGCCCACCCGCAGCAGACTGCGCCCGTCGTTCTCCAACGCGTCGAGCGCACCCTGGTTGATTCGCAGCGTCCCTCGACTCGCGACCGCGAAGGCGATCCAGGATTTTCGAGCCGACAATCGCTCCGCGCGCGGATGAAGCGTGGTGCCAAAACCGGTCTTGGGGCTGAGGGCCTTCTGTAGGGCGGTGCGCGAGCGCGCCGGGGCGATCACGGTGGTGATCCCCGACCAGGTCGCCATGCGCGCGGCCGCGAGCTTCGAGGCCATGCCGCCACTACCGACGTTGGTACCGCTCGAGCCCGCCACCTCCACCAGCTCGACGTCGATCGCGTTCACCTCTTCGATCAGCGTCGCCGACGGATCAAGACGCGGGTCGGCGGTGAGCAGTCCCTCGGTGTCGGTGAGCAGTACCAGGTGCGACGCTCCCACGAGGTTCGCCACCAGCGCCGCGAGCCGGTCGTTGTCCCCGAAACGGATCTCCTCGTCGGCGACGGCGTCGTTCTCGTTCACGATCGGTACCACGCCGAGCGACTGGAGTGACTCGAGCGTCCCTCGAGCGTGCAGGTACTGGCCGCGGTGACTGAAATCGAGGGGGGCGAGCAGCACCTGGCCCACGGCCGTACTGACCTCGCCAAAGGCGTTGCGCCACGCGTGCATCAACAAGGGCTGACCCACCGCCGAGACCGCCTGGAGCGTCGCCGCGTCGCTCGGGCGCGGCTTTCCCCCGCCCACCTCGGCCCAACCCGCGGTGATCGCACCCGAGGTCACCACCACGACGCGCCAGCCCTGCTGGCGCAACTGGACGACGTCGGCGGCGATGTTTACCAGCACGTCGTAGTCGACCCCGCCGGTGGCGTCGGTCACCGAGGAGGTGCCGAGCTTGACGACGACGTACTTACTCACCGTCGTTGCCCAGGTCGAGCCGACCGTGGCGGGCGAGTCGCTCGCGTCGGGTCGCGCGGTGGTGCTCGCCGCGGTCCAGACCCGCGCCCACCTCGTCGCGCCACCATTCGAAGGAAAGCGGCCCGATGGTCACGACGTCCCCGTCGAGGACCCCCGCGCGGCTCAACAACCGGTCGACCCCGAGGGCGCGCAGTCGCCGCACGATCTCGGCGAGCGCCTGGTCGTCGGTGAGGTCCTGGAACCGCACCGCGCGCAACGCCGGTCGTCCCTCGACGATCCATTTGTTCGGCGCCTCGCGCGTGACCGTTATCTCGTCGGGCAACGGTTTGTGCACGACGACCTCGTGCTCGAGCTTCGCGGCCTCGTCGGCGCGCGATTCGTTCACGAGTCCGGCCAGGCGCGCGACTAACTCGTCGATGCCCACGCCCGTGATAGAGGAGATCGTCAAGACGTCGGCCATCTCGTAGGCGGCGACGTCGTCCTTCGAGCCAACGATGACGCGCGGACGCTCGAGGAGGTCGGCCTGGTAGTCACCGAGTTCACCCAAGAGCACCGACAGCTGCGCCTCGGGTGGACAGGGCGCCGACGCGGACAGGTCGAGCAGCACGCACAGGACTCGAGCCCGCTCCACGTGACGCAAGAAGTCGTGACCGAGACCTCGACCCGTCGCGGCCCCTTCGATCAGTCCAGGGATGTCGGCCATGACGAACTCAGAGGCGTCCTCGCGACGCGCGCTGCGCACGCCGACGCGCACCACGCCGAGGTTCGGTACGAGCGTGGTGAACGGGTAGTCGGCGATCTTGGGTCGAGCGGCCGAGACGCGCGCGATCAGCGTCGACTTGCCGACGTTGGGAAAGCCGATGAGCGCCACGTCGGCCTCGAGCTTGAGTTCCAGGTTGTACCAGTGCTCGGCGCCCACCTCGCCCTGCTCGGCGAAGGCCGGGGCGCGACGATGATTCGAGAGGAACCTCGCGTTGCCCTGACCGCCGAGACCACCCTCGGCGGCGAGCCAGCGGTCACCGGGACCCTTCAAGTCCACCAACATCTCACCGTCTTGGCTATAGACCATGGTGCCCACGGGCACGCTCACGAGAACGTCCTTACCGCGCGAGCCGTGCTGGCGCTTGGAGGTGCCGTGCTGGCCGTCGGTGGCGCGTCGAAACGGGTGGTCGCGAAACCCGAGCAGCGAGGCCTGGTTGTTGTCCGCGACGAGCCAGACGTCGCCGCCCTTGCCGCCGTCGCCGCCGTCGGGGCCGCCCTTGGCGACGTGGGCCTCGCGGCGAAAACTCACGCAGCCCGCCCCGCCGTCGCCCGCTTTGGCGTGCAATTGGGCCGAATCGACGAAGTTGGACACGGGTCCATCCTACGACCAGGCTCGAAGGAACTACCCGACGAGCTCTTCGAGTGCGTCGTTGAACACTACGCCGTGACGTTGCACCTGCGCGAGGGTCGTCGCGGGACACATCAGCGCCATGTTGTGAAAGGGCGTGAGCAGGACGCCGCGATTGACGCAGTACAGGTGCAGGTACTCCTCGAGCAACGCGTCCGCGCTTCGCATCGACGCGCCACCGCTGGTGGGTGCGGGACTAGCGAAACGGTACTCACAGCGCGCGCCCAACTGGCTCACCGACCACGCCAGGTCGTTGTTCGCGAACGCGTCGCGCACGTCGCTGGCGAAGGTCGTCGCCAACGCTTCCATGGGCCCAAAGGACTCGTCGGTCAGTACCGCACCGAGCACCGCGCGCATCGCGGCGCAACTAAGCGCGTTTCCCGCGAGGGTACCCCCGACGCCGCCCACGTCGACGATGTCCGCGCCACTGGCGAGCGCGGCGCTGACCCGACGCGCCAAGTCCTCACTCAGCCCGTAGGCGCCACAGGGTACGCCACCGCCGAGCGACTTGCCAATGGTGATCGCGTCGGGTCGCAGTCCCCAGCGCCTC
>JBEKWQ010000023.1:0-17897 GCA_049512875.1 Acidimicrobiales bacterium | reverse complement strand
TTGCCGTTGTGGTTCCCTCCGGAACCGGCGAAAGTCGATTCCAAAGAAACAAGGAGGCCCACAGTGGCTGTAGGAACCGTCAAGTGGTTCAACGACGAGAAGGGCTGGGGATTCATCGCTGTCGATGGCCAGCCCGACGTCTTTGTTCACTACTCGGAGATTCAGGGCGAAGGTCGCAAGACCCTCGTTGAAGGACAGACCGTGGAGTTCGACATCGAACCCGGCGATCGTGGTCCGCTGGCGAAGCGCGTAGTCCTGAACTAACCAAACATATTTGTAGTGACCGACCGCCGCCTTCGGGCGGCGGTTGCGTTTTGCCCGGGGTATTTTTCCCTCTACAGTAGGAGAAGGTTACTCACGGGTAACCCCGAGACGCCAAAGGCGGGGTAATGACAGAGTTCTCGATGGCACTGAACGACGACCAAAAGACGCTCCAGGAGTGGGTGCACGGCTTCGCGGTCAACGTGATGCGACCAGCGGCCCACGAGTGGGACGAGCGCGAGGAGACGCCCTGGCCGATCATCCAAGAGGCCGCGCGACTCGGCATCTACGGCGTGGACTTTCTCGCCAACGCCGTCGCCGACAAGACCGGTCTGTCGATGATGATCGCGCTCGAAGAGCTCGCCTGGGGGGACGCGGGACTGTGCATGTCGCTCATGGGCACCACCCTGGGCGTGGCCGCGATCATGTCCAACGGCACGCCCGCCCAGCAGATGGAGTGGGTGCCCAAGTGCTTCGGGACCCCCGATGACATCAAGCTCGCGGCCTTTGCCGTGAGCGAGCCCGACGCGGGTAGTGACGTGTCATCGCTTCGCACGCGCGCGGTCTACGACGAGGCGACCGACGAGTGGGTCTTAAACGGCACCAAGACCTGGATCAGTAACGGTGGCATCGCGCACGTGCACGTCGTCGTCGCGTCGGTCGAGCCCTCGCTCGGCGGTCGCGGTCAGGCGTCGTTCATCGTGCCCGAAGGTACCAAGGGTCTTCGCATGGGACAGAAGTTCTCCAAGATGGGCATCCGCGCCTCGCACACCGCCGAGGTGGTGCTCGAGGACTGTCGGGTCCCCGGTAGTTGTCTGCTCGGCGGCAAGGACAAACTCGACGAGCGACTCGCGCGCGTGCGCGAGGGCAAGAAGGCCTCGAGCCAGGCCGCGATGGCGACCTTTGAGGCCACGCGTCCGGCGGTCGGAGCTCAGGCGCTGGGCATCGCGCGAGCGGCCTACGAATACTCGCTCGACTACGCCAAGGAGCGTAAGCAGTTCGGCCGAGCGATCATCGAGAACCAGGGCATCGCGTTCAAGCTCGCCGACATGAAGACCCAGATCGACGCGGCGCGCCTACTGGTGTGGCGCGCTTCGTGGATGGCCGCGACCCGCACGCCGTTCCTCAACGGCGAGGGCTCAATGTCCAAGCTCTTCGCGGGCGAGACCGCGGTGCGCGTGACCGAAGAGGCGATCCAGATCCTCGGTGGTTACGGCTACGTGCGCGAGTACCCGGTTGAACGTTGGCACCGCGATTCGAAGATTTACACGATCTTCGAGGGAACGTCGGAGATCCAGCGTCTGGTCATTAGCCGAGCCATTTCAGGTATTCGCATTCAGTAGTCAGCGACACGAGCACTCGTGCTCTGCGCGGTGGCTCGTCGGTACGCAAAATTAGAATGGTGCTGTGAATGCACTTCGTCGCAACGGTGGTGCGGTGTCCTTGGCGGTAACCAAGTCGCAGCGCAAGGACGAGGTTTTCTACTGGCAATCGGTCGAATCGGTTGAGAGAGTTCTAGCGGTTGAAATACTCCGTTAGCAAATGTTTGGGGCGCCGATGATTCTTGATCGCGACTGAAGCGAGTTTGTCGAATCGTTCCTTGCTCATGGAGTCAAGTTTCTCGTGGTCGGAGACTAGGCGATGGCGTCTTGGGCCGGTGGTGCGACCGATAGCCCGGCGTCCGCGGCAGCTGCGCAAAGGCGAACGCCGTAGGCGACAATGCCCGTCAGATCCACATCTAGTGACGACGCACTGGCGAGGTGAATGGATTCAAAACTGCGAAGTACAGGGGGCATCACGAGCGCGGCCTGCTCAACAAGTGCGGGATCACTCGGCACACAATCGATCCCATCGAGCAGTTGTCTGGCATCAGCGACAAGTGAAACCTCGATTCGTCGACAAGTTCGAGGCAGTTCAACGGTGGAGAGTCGACTAGTGACCTTAGGAACGTCCTGTCGTTGAGTTGTCAGTCCGTCAATGCGGTGCTCTGGGGCTCTTCGAACAGCAACTTCACGAGAGCCGACGTGTCGATATCAGTCACGGCAATCGATCGTCGCGCAATTCACTGAGTTCGCTGGATGCAGTGTCCTTGGCATGAGCGACGTCTTGATGTGTCGGAACGTTACGCGCTCCTCGCTGGAATGAGGGGACCAGAAGCGATGAACCGGTCCGGCGAAGCGATCGCGGGGCTCGGCGAGACCAGAAGCGCGATACGTTTCCCGCGTTGGGTGACTTCAACGACGTCGCCAGCCTCGACTGTTCAAGGTAGAGATTGGCGTGCTGGCGAAGCTCTCGTGTTCCAATTCTCCCAGTGACGTCTCCAGTCCTGGTCAGCGGAAGGTCAAGGTATCGAATGTGATGTATACTTACATCATGCAAAGAACCCAGATTTCGCTCACGGCCGATGAGCGACGAGTTCTCGACATCGAAGCGGCACGAACAGGCAAGTCAATAGCCGCCCTCATTCGAGAGGCCGTCGAGAAGGCGTACGGCACTTCGCGCTCAAGCAGTGACGACCTCGAAATGATGCGTCAATCGTTCGGCTCATGGTCTGAGCGCGATGAGAGCGGCGCCACGATGGTCGAGCGGATGCGTTCTGGTTCACGCCTCGCTCGTGACGATTCGTGACGGTTCTCGTCGATACTTCGGTCCTTATTGATTTCCTGCGCGGACATCCCGGTGCCCAGTCTCTTCTCGAAGACGAGCGATTACGAGCGCCCTTACACGCCAGCGAGATAACACGGCTCGAGGTGCTCGCTGGTATGAGAGCGAAGGAAGAGAGCGCCACCAAGAGGCTGCTAGAGGTGTTTACGTGGCATCCCGTCGACCAAGAGATCGCTGAGCGTGCGGGCGCACTAGGTCGGACGTGGCTCGCGAGTCATGGATCGATCGATAGCGCCGACCTGGCCATTGCCGCCACCGCACTGGTCACTGGCAGTAACTTGGTGACTTGCAACGTGAAACATTTCCCGATGTTTGCCGAGTTGCGTAAGCCCTACTGAACCCGGAGTTTGAGAGGAAGCGTTGACCACTTTTTCTTCTCTGCGAATGGTCACGCTTTGTACCGGCAACGTCGCGCGTTCGGTGATGCTCAGCTTTATGCTGAGGACATTGGCGGAGGCGAATGGATTGGACTGGCGACTACGCAGTGCTGGTACGCACGTGATCGAAGGTTCGGCAATGAGTTCGCGCACGCGTGACGCCTTGTTGTCGATCGACGAACTCGGCGACCATCCCTACGGCGCCCACCGCAGTCACCAACTCGACGAAGAAGACGTCGAGTGGGCGAACGTCATCGTGGCGTCCGAAGCTGATCACGTGGCCTTCGTGCGTCGACACTTCGCTGCGCACAAGCACAAAGCCGTCTCCCTGGGCCAGTTCGTGCGCTTCGCCCCGCTCGACGTCCCCTTCGCCGAGCAGCTCGCGGCGGTGGTGACGATGGAACCCGACGCGAGTTTTGACGTGGACGACCCCGCGGGCGGTGACGACGCGGCCTACGTGGCGTGCGCGAACGAACTCTGGGAGCTCGCCCAGGCCTTCGCGACCGTCGTGGGCGATTAGTCGCGCTGAACGGCGCGAAGTCCACCCCAGGCGAGGGTGGCGATACGTGCGGCGAGCCGGCTTGATTCCTCGGGGTCGGGGGTAGGCCAACCCTTCGCCTCTTGCTGGATCATCCAGACCACCGCCGCCCCCTCGGCGAGGCCGACGACGCCCGCGGCGAGTTGGCGTCGGTGTTCCTTGCTGATCGAGATGTCGATGAAGGGCTCGACGAACGAGACCAGGGTGAGTTCGACGTTGCGCAGGTCCCCGGCGGTCGAGCCCTCGTGGGAGTGGATGAACAGGATGCGAAAAGCGTCGGTCTCGCCGACGACCATGTCGAAGTACACCTTGAAGGCGACTCTTGGACTCGAAGTACTGGTAGAGGATCGGCTTGGTGAAGCCCGCTTCCTTGGCGATGTCGTCCATGGTCGCGGACTGGAAGCCGCGTTCGGCGAAGATCCTCTTGGCGACCCCGAGGAGAAGTTCGCGGCGCTCGCCGTGTTGTGGACGGTCGTCGGTGATCACCATTAGGACGACCTTAGTGGGCTTGACGCGACGCCAAGTTCTTTGAGGATCCGGTCCAGCCGGGGAGCCAAATCCTCGACGTTGAAGTCGCGCCGGGCGATCTCGAGGTTTTTGGAGAGGACCGTCTCGTCGGGGTGATCGAGGAAAGCGGCAATCCTTGAGGTCTCGTCAAGTCCGAAGAAGGTGAACCCGTGCGCGGCGATCTCGAGGGCGACCGGGTACCAGTGAAGGGCCAGCGGGCGCCCGTGGGTGACCGAGTCGAGCACCGGGTTGCCGAAGCCCTCCCACGTCGAGGACATCACCACGAGGTCACTCGCGGCGTACGCGTCGTGGATGTCGCCGACTCTAAGTCCGTGAAGCACCGGCACCGGCGTTCGCTCGAGCAGTCGCTCGAGTTCTCCCTCGTAACCGTCCTCGCTCGGTCCAAGCAGCCAGAGCACCGCCTCGAGATCGCGACAGAGTTCGAGCGCCCCGGCGACGTTCTTTCTCGCCAGCGCGCGCGTGGGCATCACGACCAGTCGCTGGTCGCCAACGCCAAGCGCGCGTCGAGTCCGTTCACGATTCCCCCTAGGAGGATCGCAATCAAAGGAGTTGTAGACCAGTTCGGCCTCGATGCCGCGCTCGTGTAGTTCGTCGACCGAGCGTTGGTTGATCGCGACGTGTCGCCACTGGGCCGCGTCGAGCGGACCACCCAGGTGGGCGAGGTGCGCTCGTTGCCAGGCGAGGTCGTGATGACGAAAGAGCGCGCTGCGTCCTTCGAGCGCCTGGTAGAGCACGGTACGCGCGCCCACGTTGAGGGGCAGTGAGGCGAGGTTCTCCACGACCACCAGGTCAGCGCCGTCGAGGGCACCACGCATTTCGTCGAGCGAGGGCGCGTCGGTGGCGCTCATCGCGAGACCCGGGAGGACCCGATCACACAGTCCCTCGCCCGCCACGGTGGTGACCACGTGACCCAGACGCTCGAAGGCGCGCTGCCATTTGGCGGCTTCGATCGAGACGCCGTCGGTGCCGCCGAGGCGGAAACTCACGACGACGAGGTGGGCCACGACGCAACGTTACGGGCCAAAAGTCAGCGAAACGCCCGGTAGTAGAGTTATCCCGGTAGTGGGCAGTGGCGTGCCCTTGTCTGGAGGACGAGTAGTGGCCAAACGTGCCCTGATAACCGGTATTACCGGCCAAGATGGTTCGTACCTCGCCGAACTGCTGCTCGGCGAGGGGTATGAGGTCGCGGGCCTCGTGCGACGCAGTTCGACTGAGAACAATACGCGAATAAACCACATCCAGGACCAGTTGACCCTGGTCTCGGGCGACCTGATGGACGAGGCGTCGCTCATCAACGTGCTTCGCGATTTTCGACCCCGCGAGGTCTACAACCTGGCCGCCCAGAGCTTCGTCCAGGCCTCGTGGACCCAGCCGGTACTCACGGGCGAGGCGACCGCGCTCGGGGTGACGCGCTTGCTCGACGCCATTCGCATCGTCGACCCCGAGATCCGCTTCTACCAGGCCAGTTCGTCCGAGATGTTCGGTCGCGTGCGCACGGTCCCCCAGAACGAGGACACCGCGTTCTACCCGCGTAGCCCGTACGGCGTCGCCAAGGTCTATGGTCACTGGATCACGGTGAACTACCGCGAGAGTTACGGCTTGCACGCGTCCTCGGGCATCTTGTTCAACCACGAGTCGCCGCGTCGCGGACTGGAGTTCGTGACCCGCAAGGTCACGAACGGCGTCGCGCGCATCAAGGCCGGACGCACGAGCGAACTGCGCTTGGGTAATCTCGAAGCCCAACGCGACTGGGGTTACGCGGCTGACTACGTACGCGCCATGGCGGCGATGCTCGCGCGCGACGAGCCCGACGACTTCGTGATCGCGACCGGCGAGACGCACTCGGTGCGCGAACTCTGTGAAGTGGCGTTTTCTGCCGCGGGTCTCAACTACGAGCACTACGTCGTGGTCGATCCCGCGTTCATCCGTCCGGCCGAGGTGGACCTGTTGGTCGGCGACGCCACCCACGCCCGAGACGTACTCGGATGGAAGTGCGAGGTCGACTTCTACGCGCTCGTCGAGATGATGGTCGCCGCGGACCTCGATGCCCTCGAGGGCTAGATCTCCTCGATGACGTCGGGTCCCCTCGTTCACCTCGTCGACGCCGTCGTTTTCGCCAACGGCTTTCCCCTTCTGAGCGGCGTGGACCTGGACGTGGCACCGGGTTCGCTCAACGTCGTCACCGGCGCCAACGGTGCGGGCAAGACGAGCTTGTTGCGATTACTCGCGGGGCTCGTTCCCCTGTCGAGCGGCGAGGGCAGCGTGTGCGGGATCGATCTGGCGCGCGGCGACCTTCGACAGTTGCGTCGACGCGTGGGTTGGCTCGGGCACGAGGGCTCGTTCTACGCCGATCTCAGCGTGGCAGAGAACCTGCGCTTCTGTGCGACGGCCTTGGACCGACCGATCTCGCAGATCGACGTGGTGCTCGAGCGGGTGGGTCTCCGCGCTCGAGCGAACACGATCACCAAGCAGCTGAGCGCGGGTCAGCGACGGCGTCTTGGCCTGGCGTGGTTGCTCCTGCGACGCGCCGAGTTGTGGCTACTCGACGAGCCCTACGCCTCCCTCGACGACCAGGGCCGCGAGTTCTTTGACGATTTGCTCGCTGACGTGACCGGCGCGGGCGCGACCGTTCTCGTCAGTGCGCACGACCCACTGCGCAGCGTTCGCTTGAACGTCGCGTCGATCCACCTGGCCGGTGGGCGCGTGCAGCGGGACCGACCGTGATCCGCGTGGCCTGGCTCGTGGCGCGAAAGGACCTGCGCATCGAGCTGCGCAGTCGGGTGCTGCTCTGGCAGGTCGTCCCTTTTGGGGCCATGGCGCTGCTGCTCGCGGGACTCGCGCTGGGGCCCGTGCACGCCGGGCATTCCTCGGCGGGTCCGGGCCTGTTCTACCTGGTCATGCTGTTCGTGGCCCTCCTCATGATCAATCGCAGCCAGGTGCTCGATGCGACCCCGGGCACCCGGGCTTCGATCGCGATGCTCGGTCTGGACCCGGCCGGGGTTTTTCTCGGTAAGGCGCTGGCGCTGTGCGCCGAGCTCTGGGCGACGGGGCTGGTACTGCTTGCGGGTACGGTTCTCGTGCTCCATACGGCCCTTCACGGGGCCTTTCTGGCCCTACCCAGCGTGCTCGTGACCCTCGCCGCCCTCGCCTGTGCGGGGACCCTCTACGGCGCTTTAACCGCAGGCGGCGAGGGGGCCGCGACCCTGTTGCCCGTGCTCTGCCTGCCCGCCTTCGCGCCCTTGTTGATCGCCGGTGAGCGGTCGTTCAGTGCTGCTCTCGACCACGGCGGACTCTGGGAGTGGTGGGTGATCGTCCTGGTGGCCCTCGTCGCGTACGGGGGGGTCGGGATTCTCCTTTACGGTGTGCTGGAGGAATCATGATCAAACAACTCTCCCAACGCCTCTTGGGCCCCGTGACGTTTCTCCTGCTGGCCCTGACGATCTGGCTCGGCCTGTGGGTGACCCCACCGGACAAGGTCCAGGGCAACCTCGTGCGACTGCTCTACGTGCACCCGGCCGTGGCGTGGGTGGCGCTCTACGTCTCCTTTGGCACCGCGACCATCGCCAGTGCCCTCTACCTGTGGCGGCGCACGCGCTCGTGGGTGATGGACCGCGTCGCGCACTGCGCCATGGAAGTGAGTGTGGTCTTTATCATCCTCACCTTGATCACCGGCTCGATCTGGGGTCGGCCCACCTGGGGGGTGTGGTGGGCCTGGGACGCGCGACTCACCTCGACGGCGATACTGGGCGTGCTCGCTCTGGGGTACCTGGCGCTACGTCGCGCGAACGACGACCCCACGCTGCGCGCCAAGCGCTCGGCGGTTTACGCCATCGTTTCGGCGATCAACGTGCCGATCATCCACTTCTCGGTCCAGTGGTGGAAGACCCTGCACCAGGGGGCGACGGTCTTCACGTCGAACCGCACGTTGCTGGTCCATGGTTCGATGGCCTGGACCCTGTTGATCAGCTTCGTCGGGTTCACGTTGCTGTTCTTCTGGTTGCTGCGCGCCCGCTACCGGCTCGAGGTCGCGCGCGAGCACGTCCAGCGCGAGCAACTCGACGAGGCGCTGAGCCAGCGTCAGCGCGAAGGCGCCCTCTGATGGGTTACGTCGACGCGGGTTACTCGTTCGCCTTTGGGGGGCTGGCGCTCTACGCGCTGTCGATCTGGTGGCGAGGACGTCGTGTCAAACACTGAACCACTCGACCTGAGCCCCGTCGCCCCTCCGAGGTCCTCGAGTCGCAGTCGCCGGCGGTCCCTCCTCGTGATCGGCGCGCTCGCCCTGGCGATCGTCGCGTTGCTCAGCCAGGGCATCCTGCACTCGCTCAACTACTTCGAGACCGTGGACCAGGCCCTCGGCCAGCGCCTCAAGATCGGCACCGAGGTCATCCGACTTGAAGGTGTCGTCAAGCCAGGCTCGATTCACCGCACCTCGAGTGGGGCGTCCTTCGTGCTCAGTGGATCAAAGGACGACCAAGTCTTCGTCAGCGCCCACGGTTCACCACCGGAATTGTTCCAGTCCGACATTCCGGTCGTGGTGGTCGGTCACTTCACGTCATCAACGTCGCTGGACTTTGACGGCAGCCAGATCTTGGTCAAGCACACCGCCACGTACATCGCGGCCCACCCGGGTCGGGTAAAGGCGCCGAACGGATCCACTCGATGACCCTGACGTGGTTGGGTCGTTCGTTCCTCTACCTCGCCTTCGCGGGCGCGGTGGGTGGGGTGGCGTTCCAGTTGCGCGCCCTGCGCACGAAGAGAAGCTCCTTCGCGATTGGCTTTGCCGCACTCGCGCTTGCCGGCGTCCTCGGGGCCGTCGGGGTGATGCAGTACGCACTGATCACCCACGACTTCGCCCTCGCCTACGTCGCCGAGAACAACGCGACCTTCACGCCGTTGCTCTACTCGATCACCGGCATGTGGTCGGCCCTCGAGGGCTCTTTGTTGCTGTGGTCGCTGCTGCTCGCCGCGATCACGCTCGGCGTGCTCTTCTACTACCGACGAGAGAAGAGCGACGCGGTGGTGGGCTGGGCGGGCGTCGTGCTCTTTGGCGTCGGCGCGTTCTTCAGCGCGCTCATGATGTTCCCCGCCGATCCGTTCTTGCACAACCCCGCGCGGGTCCTGGTGGGCCAGGGGCCCAACGCGCTGCTCCAGGACAATCCCTTGGTGGCCGCGCACCCACCACTGCTCTACCTGGGCTTCGTGGGCTTCACCGTGCCCTTCGCCTTCGCGATCGCGATGCTCGTCACGGGTCGGGTAAACGAGCGTTGGCCCCTCGAGCAGCGCCGCTGGACGGTACTGGCGTGGGGGGCGCTTTCGGTGGGCATCATCCTGGGCGCGTGGTGGAGTTATCAAGTGCTCGGCTGGGGCGGCTTCTGGGGTTGGGACCCCGTCGAGAACGCGGCGTTGCTGCCCTGGCTCACGGGAACCGCGTACATCCACTCGGTCATCGTCCAGGACCGTCGAGGGCTGTTTCGGGTCTGGAACCTCTCACTCGCCATCGCGACCTTCGCCCTCACGGTGCTCGGCACGTTCTTCACGCGCTCGGGGGTCCTTGAGAGCGTGCACTCCTTCTCCTCGTCCACCCTCGGTCCCTTGCTGATCGGTCTGTTCTTCTTCACCGTCGCGCTCGGGGTGGGCCTGCTCGCGTGGCGCGGCGACGCGCTTCGTTCGCCGGTGGGCGTCGACCAAGCGTTCTCGCGCGAGGGGCTCTTTGTCGCCAACAACATCCTGTTCGTGGGTTTCGCGGTCGTGGTGCTGCTCGGGACCGTCTTTCCGCTGCTCTACGAAGCGGTCAACGGCACCCAGGTGACCGTCGGCACGCCGTATTTCGCCACGATCGCCGCGCCGCTGAGCGTCGCCCTGCTCGTCCTTATGGCACTCGCCCCGCTCGTGAGTTGGCGAAGCGCCAGTCGCACCGTGCTCTGGAACCGGATCCGACCCGTCGCCTGGTTCAGCCTGGGTGTCGTGGCGGTCTTGGTCGTCGCGGGCGTGCGCCACCGGGCGGTCCTCGTCGCGGTGTTCTTCGCCAGTGCCGCCGCGGGAGCGGCCCTTCGCACGCTCTATGGCGTGCTCCTCGCGGCTCATCGTCGGGGTCGAGTGCTCGGTGCCCTTCGTGCGCCGAGTACCGGGGGCATGGTCGTGCACCTGGGCATCGTCGTACTCGCGATCGGCATCGTCGTGTCGACCTCGTACACGCAGCGCTCGGAGGTGACCCTGGCGAGTGGTCAGAGCACCGTCGTCGATTCCCAGTTCGTCTCGTTCTCGGGCTTTCACGTGGTGAAGGACTCCCTCGAGACCGCGACGCAGTTGGTCGTCTCGGTAGACGGCGACGCCCTTCGCCCGGCGGTGACGACGTTCAACGGACGTGCGACCACCGTCGGAACGCCCGCCATCGACTCGAATCTGCTGCGCGACGTCTACGTGACCTTTGACGCCGTCGGCGGCAACGGCACCACCTCGGGCGCCCAAGTCCAAGACAACCTGCCCGCCGGCTCGGTCGTGCTCGGGGTGACCGTCGAGCCGCTGCTCGCCTGGCTGTGGATCGGCGGGCTGCTCGTGGGCCTGGGCGCGGGCGTCTCGTTCCTGCGACGGCGCCATGTCGAAGAGTCGACCTCGTGAAAAGAACGGTCCTGATCTCTTCGCTCGTCGTGCTTGCGGTCGTCGTGGCCTTCAGCGTGTTCCTCGGTACGCGCCAGCCCGTGAGCGACGCGACCAACATCACGAGCCCGCTGCTCGGCAAGAGAGCGCCGGTCTTCTCGGGTCGCGAACTGAACGGTACCCACTGGTCGCTCGAGCACGACCTCGGTCACGTGGTGGTCGTGAACTTCTGGGCGTCGTGGTGCGGACCCTGCCAGGTCGAGGCGCCGAACCTCTCGACCTTCGCCTGGCAGGAGCGCCACGACCGAGTCGACGTGATCGGCGTGGTCTTTAACGACACGTTGTCCGGCGCCCAAGCCTTCGCCGCGCACTACGGCTCGCTCTATCCCTCGATCATCGACCCGGGTGGGGCCATCGCCAACCGTTACGGCGTCGAGTCCCCGCCCACGACCTTCGTGATCAACGCCCAGGGTCGGGTCGCCGTCACCCTCGTCGGTGCGGTGCGGCTCTCCCAACTGGAGTCGGTGTTGAAGCGGTTGCGCCAATGAACGTCCTTCGCTCGTTCTGGCTGTGGGCGGTGGCTCTCCTGGTCGTCTTTGGCGTGGCCGTCGCGGTGAGCCCGGCCGCCTCGAGCACGGCGACGCGCATTGCCCACCTCGAATCGCTCGTCAAGTGCCCGAGCTGTGAGGACTTGTCGGTCGCAGAGAGTAACGCCACCACCGCGGTCGCGGTGCGCCACGAGATCGTCGCCGACGTCGCCGCGGGCAAGTCTGATGACCAGATACTCACCTCGATCGAGGACGCCTACGGGACGTCGATCCTCTTGAGCCCGCCGACCTCGGGTCTGGGCGTGCTGCTCTGGGTGGTGCCGCTTCTGGTGGTGTTCGTGCTGGTCTTGGTGGGCCTTCGACTTCGACGACGGTGGCGATGAAGCGCGAGCGAGAGCAAGAGGCACTACTGAGCGAGGTCGCCCTGCGCGAGGCGTCGCTCCTTGACGCGCAACGCGAGCTCGAGAGCGGTGAGTTGTCGCCCGAGCGCTTCGCGTCGATCGAGGAACGCGAGCGCAACGCCATCGCGGGGGCGGAGCAACGCCTGCGCGCCCTCGAAGCGATTGGTCCGGTCGCCCAGGTACGTCGCGTGCGAAAGAAGCGCTGGCTCGTGACGGGGCTGCTTTGTGTCGCGATCGCGATCGTCGTGATCCTCTGGTCGGCGGTGTCGCCTCGTCAGGCGGGCAACTCGGCGACCGGCGACCTCGCGCTCTCGAACGCCCAGAAAGTCCAGCAGTACCTGGGCGAAGCCGAAGCGGACATCGCTAACGGCAACGCCGTCACCGCGCTCGACGCCTACCGCGAGGTGCTGGTGCTGGATCCCAAAAACGTGCCCGCCCTCACCCAGGTGGGATGGCTGGAGTTCTCGGCGGGCAGTTCCAAACAAGACCTCAAAGTGATGCGCCTCGGGGTGAACGACCTGCGCGAAGCGATCGCGCTGGCGCCTCGTTCGCCCGCGCCGCGCCTCTACTACGGCATCGTCGCCGATTCGACCCCGGGAAACCAGGCCCTCGCCAAGTCCGAGTTCGAGGTCTTCCTCGCCCTGCGGCCCTCGCAGGGCCAGCTCGCGATCGCGCGGCCGTTCCTCGCGAAACTCGGACTGCACGCCTAGGCATGGCCGAGGGCGAGCACCACGAGTGCCCCCGCGACACCCGCGAGCACGAGCGCACTGACCGCACCTCTGCGAACGAAGAAGAGCCAGAGGAGACTCGCCGCCACGAACGGGATCTGCCAGAGGTGACCCAGCAGGGAACTGAGCAGGATCGCCGAGCCCGCGATCGAACCAATGACGCACGGACCGGCCCCGCGCAGAAACGCCGCCGCGCTTTTATTGGTGCGAAGGGTCTCGAAACGTGCGGCACCGCTGAGAATGAAGAGGAACGAGGGCGCAAAGGCGACCGCGCTCGCGAGCAGGGCGCCGGTGAGTCCGCGCGCGGCGTAACCAACGACCGCGATCGTGAGGACGACCGGACCGGGGGTCAACTGACCGAGGGCGACCGCGTTCAAGAACTGGGCGCCGGTCATCCAGTGGTAGTTGGTGACGACGTCGTGTTCCATCAGCGGCACGATCACGAAGCCGCCGCCGTAGGAGAGGGCGCCGACCTTGAGCGCGACCCAGACCAGCGCCCCGACGCCGCCGATCGTGCCGAGATGCGCCAACGAGAGTGGCACGATCGCCCGTGCGGACCTCGTCGCGCTCGTTGAAAGAAGCACTTCCACGAGTCCGCTGAGCAGGATCACCGCGACCAAGAGCGGTGCGGCGAACACGGTCCCGAGCGCGCCCGCGAGCGCGTAGATCACCCACCTGGCTCGCGAGCCGGCGTGTCCCTTCAGGCGAAGCCAACTGGGCGTGGCGAGCTGGTGGGCGGTGCGAAGCGCGATTCCTGGCACCGCCGCGCCCGCGCCCAGTGACGCACCGAGAATCGCGAGTGGTGGATGGGTCTCGAGGAACAATGACGCGAGCGCCACGATGATCACGAAGCCCGGCGCGATGAACCCGAGTCCTCCGACCAGGGCACCGGGTCGACCTCGCAGACGCCACGCGCAGTAGATCGCCAACTGCGTTGACGCGGGCCCGGGCAGGAGATTTACCGCGGTGGTGGCGTGTTCGAAGTCCTCTTCGCTCATCCACTCGTTCTTCTCGACGCAGAGCTGGCGAAGCAGGCCAATGTGCGCTGACGGTCCCCCGACGCCGATGAGTCCCAGCCAGGACCAGTGACGAAGCACGCTCCAAAGCGTGACGTTCTGCGCGACCCGTCCACCTCGGTGGGAACGGCGGATGAAGGATCCTTACGCGGTGACCCGGCAGACCTCGTCGCCGCGCGCACGTGACGTCATGGTCACCGTCGTGCGTTCGGCGCCCAGTCCCTCGAGCATGCCGGCGATGAGCCCGCGATCAACCGCACAGAGCACCGGGTGGTGCTGGGCCGCGGTCCCGAAGGGGCAGTTGTCCGAGACGACACTCTGCTCGGAGTCGTGTTCCTCGGCGCGCGCGTCAAACCCGTGTGCCGTGAGCAGACCCGCGATCGAGGCCATGGCGGCCTTGACCGAGCGCGAGGTGTCGGTGGGCGCAACGGCCGCGCCCAGGGTTCGCCCGTAGTCGACGCCCACGTCGTGGGCCATCTGCTCGGCCGCGTTGGGGCCGAGTCGCTCGAGGGCCATCTCGAGTAGCGCCACCAACAACGCGTCGCGCCGCATCGAACCGTCGAGGGCCAGCGTGTCGTCCACGACCCGGTACCCCTTCGCGGGACGTCCCACGGTCGTCTTACGGACATTGTCGAAGGTCACGTAGCCGCCCTCGGCGAGGCGTTCGAGGTGGTGGCGAACGACGTTGGCGTGCACGTGACAGTGTGAGGAGAGTTCGGCGGCGGTCGCGCCGGGGTTCTCGCGCACGAAGAAGTAGATCTTTCGTCGGGTGTTGTCGCCAAAAGAATGGGTCAGGCTCGTGATGTTGGCGCTGAAGACTTCCGGATCGACCTCGTTGTCGCTCGGTGTCGTGCTCACGCTGGAAGTCTACGAGTCGTCGTCGAGGGCGCGACAGTATTGTCTAGGGACTAAAGAAAGATGTCCTCTCGTGGCGATAGACCCCGTTATTTCCCAGAAACTGTCCCAGATCGTCGAGCCCCAATTGGTGCGCACCCTCGGTGAACTCGGATTCCTTGGCGAGGTCGGCGAGGCGAACGGGGCGGCGCGCGTGGAACTGGTGCTTCCGGTGACGGGCTGGCCCAACCTCGCACTCATCGAATCGTCGATCGAGGCCGTCACTCCCGGGGCCACGGTGGTCGTTCGCGCCATGGACGATGAGGAAAAGCTCGGCCTGCGCAATTTCCTGCGCGGTGAGATGGCGGGCGACCCGGGTCCGGGTGCGCACGCGCACGGCAAGGACGACGCGGCGCCGAAGTTCCTCGACAAGCTCTCAAAGACCCGCGTGCTCGGGATCTCCTCGGGCAAGGGCGGCGTTGGCAAGTCCTCGGTGACGATTAACCTCGCGATCTCACTCGCCACACTCGGCTACCAGGTGGGCGTGCTCGACGCCGACGTCTACGGTTTCTCCTTGCCCAAGATGCTGGGTGCGACCAATGACCCCATCGTGCTCGGCGACACGGTCATCCCCACACTCGCCCACGGCGTGCGATGTGTCTCGATGGGCTACTTCGTACCCGACGAGCAGCCGGTGATCTGGCGAGGACCGATGTTGCACAAGGCGATCGAACAACTCGTGACCGAAGCGTGGTGGGACGAGCCCGACTTCCTCTTGATCGACATGCCCCCGGGCACCGGTGACGTGGCCCTCACGCTGTCCGAGGTGTTGCCGCGCATCGAGATGTACGTCGTCACGACCCCCCAGGCCGCCGCCCAGCGAGTCGCGCAACGCTCGGCCTACGCGGCACGCAAGTTGAAACTGTCGGTGCGCGGGGTCATCGAGAACATGAGCTGGTTCACGGGCGACGACGACACCCGCTACGAGATCTTCGGTGCGGGCGGGGGTCTACGAATCGCCGACGAACTCGGCGTTCCGCTACTGGGTCAGATTCCCTTAGAGACCAGGCTGCGCGAAGGGGGCGACAGCGGCCAGCCGGTCGTTCTGTCGAGTCCCGACAGCGAGGTCGCGAGAGCCTTCGTCGCCCTCGCCAAGGCGGTGGCGGCACAGGGTCCCGCTCGCGTCTATCGTCAGGAACTCAGACTGGTCTGACCGGTCGCGGGCGAGAGGGGACCCATGGAGTTAGAGGGAAAGACCGTGGTCATCACGGGCGGCGCGAGCGGCATCGGACTCGCGACCGCGCGCCGACTGGCGAGCTCGGGAGTGAACCTGGTGCTCGGTGACATCGAGGACGCGGCCCTGGCGAGTGCGCTGGCGGACCTGGGTGACAGGGGCGCCAAGGTGGTGGGCGTGCACTGTGACGTCGCCGAAGAGAGTGACGTGGTCGCACTGCGCGAAGCGGCACTCTCGCAGTTCGGTGGCGTGCACGTGGTCTTTAACAACGCCGGGGTCGTCGGCGGTCCGACGATAGGGACCCCTAAGAAAGTCTGGGACTGGGTCCTCGGCATCGACATCGGGGGGATCGTCAACGGCATCAACGCCTTCGTGCCGCACTTCCTCGAACAAAACGAGGGACACGTCGTGAACACCGCCTCGCTCGCTGGTCTCGGTGGCGTGCCCGGAACCGGTGCCTACAGCGCGAGCAAGTTCGCGGTCGTGGGGATCTCGGAAAGCCTCTTTCAGGAGCTGGCCTTGAGCGGCAAGGACGTCGGGGTGTCGGTCTTGTGCCCGGGCTTCGTGCGCACGCGTATTAACGAGTCGCATCGCAACATGCCCGACAAACTGGTGAGCTTCAACGAGGATCCGAAGCTCAAAGCCGTGAACGACAGCGCGTTCGACGCCGTTAACAACGGCATCGACCCCGATGACGTCGCGCGTGCCGTCGAGAACGCGATCAGGACCAACGCCTTTTGGATTCTCACCCACGAACGGGTTGCCCTTCGAATGACCGAACAGCGTCTCGAGTGGATGAAGGGTGGTCGGCCGCCGAGAATCAACGTGGAGGCGGCGACGAAGGCCTAACGGTCGATCCCGCTCGGTAACTGGTCAATGGGCCAGTCGAGTAGGGTCACCGCACGTCGACACGCGTAGCGATCGGTCATGCCCGCGACGTACGCCACGGCGTGCAAGAGCGCGTCGGAGGGTGAGTCCAGCTCTGCGCCGCGTTCGGCGACGTCGGGGATCAATTGAGGGTGCAGAGCGAAATATTCCACGAGCGCGCGCAACATCGCCACGACCGCCGAGGCCTGCTGGCGGGAGGCGTCGCGCAGGTAGATCGACTCGTAGTTGAAGTGTCGAAAGGCACTCAGCGCCTCGGCGTGAAAGGCGTCCATGCCGATCACCCCGGTCGAACGTATGGTGCGAATCATGGCGTTGATGAAGGTGCCGAGCTGCTGTCCGCGCTTCTCGCCGCCACGTTCGGCGACGAGCGCGGGAAGGTCCTCGGGCTTGACGATGCCCGCCGAAACCGCGTCCTCGAAGTCGTGACACACGTAGGCAATGCGGTCGGCCCAGCTCACCACCTCACCCTCGGGCGTCGCGGGCGCGGGCCGCGACCACGAGTGGTTCCTGATGCCGTCGAGGGTCTCTTCACAGAGATTGAGCGCCACGAGCGAGACGTCCGCCCCCCAGAGCGCGTGGTCGAAACCGCCGTCGACGAAGGCGTCGAAGGCCTCTTCGCTCGCGTGACCACCCGGTCCGTGCCCGCAGTCGTGGCCAATCGCGATCGCTTCGGTGAGCGATACGTTAAGGCCGACCGCGCGCGCGATGCCCGTGGCGACCTGGGCGACTTCAAGCGCGTGGGTGAGTCGGGTGCGCATGTGGTCCTCGGGAAAGACGAAGACCTGAGTCTTTCCCGCGAGGCGTCGAAACGCAGAACTGTGCAAGATGCGGTCGCGGTCGCGTTCGAAGCACGTTCGGAACTCGTCGGGCTCTTCTTCGCGCGCTCGATTTCCCGCCGCGTGCGACCGGGTGGCTCCGGGTACGAGCAACTCGTCGAGTTGACGTTCACGCGTGGCGAGCGTTCCCTCGAGGGGTTCGTCCTTGAGGATGGCGGGCTCGACGCTGGCGTTCGAGTCCTGGTGAGCAATCACCACGTCGTCCGCGGCGCCTTCGTAACCCGACATCGTCGCGGCCCAGCGAAGGCTGCGCTCGGACACTGGCTCGTTGCTCACGGTACTCATCTTGCCTCAGCGCCGTAACATGGGTAGCAACGCCACTTCGGCAGAGGAGAAGTCATGGATATTCGAATTGGCATCGTGCAGTCAATGAAGGAACTCGAGATCGAGCTCCCCGCGAGCGCCAATCGTGAAGAGATCATGAAAGAGGTCGAGGCGGCCTTGGGC
>JBEKWQ010000022.1:0-14358 GCA_049512875.1 Acidimicrobiales bacterium | reverse complement strand
CATCATGCCGCCCATACCACCCATGCCGCCGTCGCCCATCGGGGCGGAGGCGGGTTCGGGCTTGTCGGCGACGATGGCTTCGGTCGTGAGAAGCAGCGCCGCGATGGACGCCGCGTTCTGCAGCGCCGAGCGCGTCACCTTGGCGGGGTCGATGACGCCCGCCTTCACGAGGTCAACGAGTTCTCCCGTGGCGGCGTTGAGGCCAATGGTGCCCTTCGCGTTCGAGACCTCGCGCACCATGACGGCACCTTCGAATCCCGCGTTCGACGCGATGTGACGAAGCGGCGACTCCAAGGAATTCGCGACGATTCGCGCTCCCGTTGCCTCGTCGCCCGTCAGGGTCGCAACCAACTTGTCAACGTCCAGACGCGCTCGCACCAATGCCGTGCCACCACCGGCGACGATGCCTTCGTCGATCGCCGCTCGTGTCGCACTGAGGGCGTCCTCGATGCGGTGCTTCTTCTCCTTGAGCTCGACTTCGGTGGCGGCGCCAACCTTCACGACCGCCACACCACCGGCGAGCTTAGCGAGACGCTCTTGGAGCTTCTCGCGGTCCCAGTCCGAATCGGTGTCCTCGATCTCACGCTTGATCTGAGCGACGCGTCCCGCGAGGTCCGCGGGCGTGCCCGCGCCGTCGACGATGGTCGTGGCGTCCTTGGTCACCACGATGCGACGCGCGCGACCGAGCAGATCAACCGTGGCGCTCTCGAGCTAGAGTCCGATCTCCTCGGAGATGACGGTGCCCCCGGTCAAGATCGCCATGTCCTGGAGCATTGCCTTACGGCGTTCGCCGAATCCCGGCGCCTTAACGGCAACCGAGGTGAAGGTTCCACGGATCTTGTTCACCACGAGAGTCGCCAGGGCCTCGCCCTCGACGTCCTCAGCGATGATGAGCAGCGGGCGCGCGGACTGCATGACCTTCTCCAACACCGGCACGAGGTCGTGCACGGCCGAGATCTTGCCCGAGGTGAAGAGGATGAACGCGTCTTCTAAGACGGCCTCTTGACGCTCGGCGTCGGTCACGAAATACGGCGACAGGTAGCCCTTGTCGAACTGCATGCCCTCGGTGAGCTCGAGCTCGATGCCAAAGGTATTGGATTCCTCGACCGTGACGGTGCCGTCCTTGCCGACCTTGTCGATGGCGTCGGCGATGACCTCGCCAATCGAAGCGTCCGCCGCGGAGATCGTGGCGACCTGGGCGATCTGGCTCTTGTCGTTCACGGGCTGGCTCTGGGTGTGGATCGACTCGACCGCGACCTTCACGGCCTTCTCGATGCCGCGCTTCAGACCCGACGGGTTCGCACCCGCGGCGACGTTGCGCAGTCCCTCTTTGATGAGGGCCTGGGCGAGCACGGTCGCTGTCGTCGTGCCGTCACCGGCGACGTCGTTGGTCTTGGTGGCGACTTCCTTCACGAGCTGGGCGCCCATGTTCTCGAAGGGGTCCTCGAGTTCGATCTCACGCGCGATCGAGACACCGTCATTGGTGATCGTCGGCGCACCGAACTTCTTGCCGATCACGACGTTGCGACCCTTGGGTCCAAGGGTCACCTTGACGGCGTCGGCCAACTTGTCGACACCGGCTTCGAGGCCGCGACGGGCCTCTTCGTCAAACTTCAGTAACTTTGACATGGCGACCTACTTGGAGATCGTGGCGAGTACGTCACGGCTGGAGAGGATCAACAGGTCCTCGCCGTCCACCGTGATCTCGGTCCCGCCATACTTCGAGTACACGACCGTGTCGCCAACCGAGACGCCCGTGGGGATGAGTTCGCCCGAGTTCTCGGTGCGCCGACCAGGACCGGTCGCGAGCACCTCGCCCTGCTGGGGCTTCTCCTTGGCCGTGTCGGGAATGACCAGACCTGACGCGGTGGTCGCTTCGGCACTGTCGGGACGGACCACAATGCGGTCTTCTAGTGGGTGTAACTTCATTTTTTGTTGCCTCCTGTGCGATTAGCACTCGAAACCTGTGACTGCCAATTTAGCAGCCCAAATGCCCGAGTGCCAACGCCGTGCGCCCCCGAGCACCGGGATCCCCCTTTTGGACTAGGGATACAGACGCTCACGGCGCCACTGGCCGGCGTCGAACCAGTAGAGCACCCGATCATGAAGCCGGTCCTGACGGTGCTGCCAGAACTCGAAAAGCGACGGGTTGAGCGTGTACCCGCCCCAGTTCTCGGGTCGGTCGATCTCGACGCCCTCGTAGCGGCGCTCGAGGTCGGCGACGCGACCCTCGAGGTCTGCGCGGGTCGCTAAGGGCTGGCTCTGGTGGCTCGCGTGCGCCCCGATCTGATGACCCCGGGGTCGTGACGCGAAGTACTGGTCCGACGCCGCCGAACTCATTTTCTCGACCACGCCCTCGACGCGGATCTGACGACCAAGGGGCTCGCAGTACCAGAGGATCGCGGCGTGGGGATTCTCCTCGAGCTCGCGGGCCTTGCGCGATTCGTAGTTGGTGAACCAACCAAAGGACGTCTCGTCCACGTGACGCAACAGCACCATGCGAACACTCGGACGAGCGTCACGCGTCGCAGTCACCAGCGCGATCGCCTCGCGTTCGCGCACGTGCCCGAGGGCCTCGTCGAACCAACGACGAAACTGTACGAAGGGATTGGGATCACAGTCGGCCACGTCGAGCGGGATCCAGCGTTCGTTCACGCCACGTCCGCCAATTGCCAGTTGGGTTGCGCCGAAAGCGAGAGCGGGCTGGGTCCACTTCGTCGCAGTCGGTAGATCCCCGCCGCGGCGATCATCGCCGCGTTGTCGGTGCACATCGCCATCGTGGGCAGGTGCGCTTCGACGCCGAACTCGGCGGCGAGATCATTGACGCCTTCGCGAAGTCGCGAGTTCGCGGCGACCCCTCCGGCCAGGGCGACCCCGCGCACCTCGTGGGCGACCAGGGCGGCGCGAAGCTTGCGCAGAAGTTGCTCGGCGACGGCCTCTTGGAACGACGCCGCCACGTCCGCGAGGGCGACGTCGTGCTGCTTCTCGGTCGCGCGCACGACGGCCGTCTTCAGCCCCGAGAACGAGAGGTCGAGGTCGTCCCCGGTCATGGACACGGGAAGCTTCAGCGCGCCGGGCACACCCTCGCGCGCGAGCCGGTCGATCTCGGGTCCCCCGGGATAGCCCAGCCCGAGCCAGCGCGCGATCTTGTCGTAGGCCTCGCCCGCCGCGTCGTCGATGGTCTCTCCGAGCACGCGGTGCTGGCCGGGCTCGGTCTGCAGCACGATCAGACTGTGCCCACCCGAGACGAGCAACGTCACGATGGGCCAGGCCATTTCGGGCCTCTCGAGCAAGGGCGCGAAGAGGTGCCCTTCCAGGTGGTTCACGCCCACGAACGGCAAGCCCCAGGCGAGCGAGTACGCCTTCGCGGCGGAGAGACCGACGAGCAACGAGCCAATCAGTCCCGGACCACTCGTCACGGCGATCGCGTCGATCGCCGGACGGTGGGGGTCGAGCCCGGCCTCTTCGAGGGCCCGGCGCACGACCGGTGCGATGGTCGTGACGTGAGCGCGACCGGCGAGTTCGGGCACCACGCCCCCAAAGGCCCGGTGCTGGTCGATCGAGGAATCGACGACCGAGGAATACACGTGCAGGTTGTTATCCACGACCGACGCCGCGGTCTCGTCACAACTCGTCTCGATGCCGAGGACCTTCACGAGTCCAGCGTAGGTCGGGTGGGTTGTGGGTCGTCTGCGGCCACGAGGTCGGCCCACAGCACCAACGCGTCTTCGTGGGTGCGCTCGTAGTAGTTCTTTCGAATCCCCACCGGCTTAAAGCCGTAACGCGAATAGAGACGTTGCGCTCGTTGATTCGACGCGGCCACCTCGAGCGTGGCGCGCACGACGCCACGCGCTTTCGCGTCGCGCCAGGCGTCGTCCATCAGCGACGTGGCGACCCCGCGTCCCTCGAAACCGGGCAGGGTGCCCAGCGTGTTGACGTGCAGCTCGTCGAGCACGAACATGACGCCCAAGTAGCCAATGATCGTCTCCTTCGCGACCGCGACCGTGTAGCGGCGCGTCTCGGTATTGCCGATCTCGTCGAGCAACATGTTCTTGGTCCAGGGTTCGGGGAACTGGGCCTGCTCGAGACCGAGCAGTTCGTTCACGTCCCGTCGCTCGGCGAGACGAATGGTCCATTCGCTCACGGGCGTCGCTCGCGCGTGCTGAAGTTCGCTACGGCGTCCGCCTCGCGCAGGTAGAGCGGCACCACGCGTTGACTGGGGTCTCGCCGCTCGCCCAGGGTCAGCGCCGCCGTGACCGAGGGGACCGGCTGATGGAAGACCTCGCCGTTGGGCACCGCGGCGAAGTCCGCCAGGTACCGTTCGACGCCGTCACCGGTGAAGACGACCGGCGCACCATTGGTCGCCCACTCGATCACCACGTTGCGCGCGGTCGTGACCTCAGGCGAACCGAGCGCCACCACTCCCTCGTCGGCGACGGCGAACGTTTGCGCGAAGACCTCGCCGCGCCGAGCGTCCACGACGCTGACGACCGTGGAGTTCTGTCGCGCGAACGAAGCGCCGTGCGCGAGCAATTCAAGTGAGGTGACAGCCACGAGAGGACACCCCAGTCCCTCGCCCAGACCAATGGCGGTCGCCACGCCGACGCGCAGTCCGGTGAACAGACCCGGTCCCACGTCCACCACCACCCGATCGAGGTCGCGCGGACCCAGGCCCATTTCCTTCAACAGTTCCTCGACGCCCGGCGCGAGGACCTCGGTGTGACGTCGTTCGCGGTCGAGCACGCGAATCTCCTGGCGCTCGCCACATTGCACGCCCAGCGCGCACGCGCTGGTCGCGGTCTCGATGGCGAGGACGTTCACGACCCACTCCACTGGGCGAGGAGGGCGAGACGTTTGGGTTCGAGGTCCTCGTCGACGCGCAGCGTGCGTACCTCGTCTTCGACCACGAAGTTCACCCGTACCACGTCGCGACCAAAGACCGACGCGGCGAGATCGCCCCACTCGACCAGGGCGACGCCCTCTTCTTCGACGAGTTCGCCCAACGCCAGGTCGAGCACCTCGTCGAGGCTCTGGACCCGATAGACGTCACAATGGTGCAGGGTCGTGATACCCAGGTCGTTATGACACTCGTGCTCGCGCACGACGGTGAACGTGGGACTGGTGACACGTTCGCTCACGCCCAGACCCTGGGCGACTCCCTGGACGAAAGTGGTCTTTCCCGCGCCGAGGGTGCCCGAGAGCAGCACGATGTCGCCGCTGTGCAATACGCGCGCGAACTCGCGTCCGGCTTGGCGTGTGTCGGCGTCGCGCGCGCACCGTCGCTCGAGGGTCACCTTGGCCTCAACAGTTCCTTCAAGACCCGCAGGTCACCTCGCATCACCTCGACCACGCTAGGTCCACCGCGCAGCGCCGCCGCCGGATGATACGTCGCCAGACCTAAGCTCGGGCCGATCGTCACCACCCGACCGTGGGTGAGCCCGATACCGGCGTCGAAATCGAACACCGACTTGGCCGCGACGTTGCCGAGCGCCAGGATGACCGCGGGACGACAACGAGCCACCTGTTCATCGAGCCAGGGCCGACACGTGGCGATCTCGCGCGGTCGCGGCGTCCGATTGGCGGGCGGGCGACACTTGACGACGTTGGTAACGAAACACTCCTCGCGCGCCAGGTCGAGTTCTTCGCGCACCAGTGCAAAGAGCAGTTGGCCGCTTCGTCCGATGAACGGCTCACCACCCTCGTCCTCAGTCTTTCCGGGCGCTTCGCCCACGATCATGAGCCGCGCCGGGGTCGGGCCGCTGCCCACCACGACGCGCTGGCGCGTCTGGCTGAGGGCACAGCGAGTGCAACCGGGCAGTTCGGCGAGGTCCACGTCAGTCCACGAGGACGCGCGGCACGCGCGCACCCACGCCACACAGGACCTCCCAGGAAATGGTCCCGGCGCGCCGGGCCCATTCGTCCGCGCTGATCCGTTCGTCGCCCTGGCGCCCGAGGAGCACCACCTCGTCACCGACCACCACCTCGTCGTCGCCGACGTCCACGAGCAGCTGGTCCATGGTGACGGTGCCCGCGAGCGGGTACCGACGACCGTTGATCAAGACCTCGGCGCCGGCCTCGAAGAGTCGGCGCGGATAACCATCCGCGTAGCCAAAGGGCACGGTCACGATGTTCGAGTCCTTCGCCAACGCTCGACGCCGGCCGTAACTGGGGCGCTCACCCGCGCCCACGCGCCGAGACGCGACGACCTTCGCGCGAAGCGTCATCACCGGGCTCAGCGTTACGTGCTGTTCTTCGAGAGCACCCGCGAGCCACGGCGCGGGGAGATAACCGTAGAGCGCCAGACCCACCCTCGCCATGTCGCGGCGCGCCTGTTCGTAACCAAGCGCGCCCGCGCTGTTGGCCAGGTGCACGACGCGCGGACGCCGATCAGGACCGGTCGCGGCCACCACCTCGTCAAAGACCTCGATCTGGTGGTGCGTGAAGCCGCGATCGTCAGCGCTTGATCCGTCGGCGACGTTGAAGTGCGTGTAGATCCCCTCGACGTCGACGTGCGTCGAGCCCGCGAGGACTTCGAGCACGGCCGCGACGTCGCCGGGCCCCACGCCCATGCGATGCATGCCGGTGTCGACCTTCAGGTGCACCCGGTGCACGCCGGTGACGTTCTTTGCCACCTCGAGCACGTCACGCGCCCCCCCTAGGGATCCCACGGTCAGCGTAAGCGAACTCGCGAGGGCGTCAGGCAGCGCGGACGATGAGACCTCGGCCAAGAGGAGGATCGGCGCCTTCAACCCGGCCTCGCGGAGTTCGACGCCTTCGTCGACGGTGGCGACCGCCAGCGAGTGCGCGCCGGCTTCGAGCACGGTTCGGGCCACCAACTGAACGCCGTGACCGTACCCATTGGCCTTGACGACCCCACAGAGCGAGGTGGCGCCCAACACTGACTTCAGGGCGCGGACGTTCGAGCGTAGGGCCGAGGTGGATATCTCAGCCCACGCCGGGCGATGACTACTGGGCACGAATCAGCCCCGCTCGTCGAGCCCCACCACGAAGGCCGCCGCGGTGAGCGGCGTGTGGGTCATCGAGACGTGCAGTCGAGTGACGCCCCGGCGCTCGGCGAGCTCGAGGGCGGCGCCGTGCAGCTCGACGCTCGGCACGCCGTCGCTCGCGCGATGGATTTCGATACTCGTCCACGACGCGCCCCCGATGCCAACGCGCAGGGTCTTGAGGACGGCCTCTTTCGCGGCGAAGCGGGCGGCGAGTCGATCGGGTCGTTGTCGCGCGTCCAGGCGCTCCTGGTCAGTGAAGAGACGCGACACCAAGCGTGGGTGACGCTCGAGGGCAAGCGCGAAGCGCGGCACGTCGACGATGTCCACCCCGACACCCAGGGTCGTCACTACTCCACCGTCACGGTCTTGGCGAGGTTGCGCGGGCGGTCGACGTTGCGTCCGAGCCCGCGCGCCATGTAGTACGCGAAGAGCTGCAGGGGAACGATGTCGACCATGGGCGTGAACATCGGTTCGGTCGCCGGTACGCGCAGCACGAAGTCCGCCACCGCACCGATCGATTCGTCGTCGTCGGTCGCTACCGCGACGACACTCGCGCCGCGCGCCTTCACCTCGGCGAGGTTCGAGAGGATCTTCTCGTGCATCGCCGGGTCGGTCGCCACGGCGACCACCACGACGCCGGGTTCGATCAGCGCCAGCGGACCGTGCTTGAGCTCGCCAGCGGGATAACCCTCGGCGTGCAGGTAGGTGAGCTCCTTGAGCTTCAACGCCCCCTCCATCGCCGTCGGGTACCCGACGTGACGACCGAGGAAGAAGAAGTCGTGTGATCCCATCAACTGCTTGGCGACGTCCTTGACGTGGTCGCGACGCTCGAGGGCCTTGGCGACCTGGGCGCTCACGGCGTTCAGACCGAGAAAGAGGGCGTCGATCTCCGGAGGTGGGAGCGTCGTGCGCAACTGAGCCAGACGCAGGGCGAGCAGTTCGAGCGCGGCCACCTGGGCGACGAAGGCCTTGGTGGAGGCGACCGAGACCTCGAGTCCCGCTCGGGTGTAGATCACCGCGTCGGCCTCGCGCGCGAGTGAGGAGTCCACGATGTTCGACACCGCCACCACGCGCGCACCGCGGCGCTGGGCTTCTCGGGTCGCCTGGATGGTGTCGATCGTCTCGCCGCTCTGGGAGACCCCGATGACGAGCGTACCGATCTCCACGATTGGATCGCGGTAGCGGTACTCACTCGAGATGTCGACTTCGACGCTGAGACGCGCCCATCGCTCGATCGCGTATTTCGCCACCAGGGCCGCGTGGTGCGAGGTGCCCGCCGCGACCAGCACGACGCGCTTGACCGCGCGCAACTCCTCGTCGCTCACGCGTAGTTCATCAAAGACGATCCGTCCGTCACGACGACGCCGATCGAGCAGCGTGGCAAAGATCGCCTCGGGCTGTTCATCGATCTCCTTGGACATGAAGTCGTCGTTGCCGCCCTTCTCCGCGGTCTCGAGGTCCCAGTCGATCTGGAGTTGGCGGAGTCGTACCGGCGCACCTTCGAGGTCGATCGCGCGAAATCCCTCGGGTCCGAGACGGACGATCTCGTCGTCGTTCACCGCGTAAAAGGCCGTCGCCCGGTCGAGGATCGCCGGGACGTCACTGGCGAGGTAGGTGACCCCTGGCGCAGTACCTACGACGAGCGGCGAGATTCTGCGCGCCGCGACGATGACGTCGGGTTCGGTGCAGTCCATCGCCGCGAGCGCGAAGGCGCCGCGCACGGCGTGCAGGCTCTGGCGCACCGCTTCGATGAGTTCGAGGCCCGAGGCGCGGAACTCCTCGATGAGGTGGGCGAGGACTTCGGAGTCGGTGACCGACGTGAAGACGTGACCGCGCGACTCGAGTTGCTCCTGGAGTTCGGTGTGATTCTCGATGATGCCGTTGTGGATGATGGCGATATCGCCCGAGCAGTCCAGGTGCGGGTGGGCGTTGGCGGCCTCGGGGGCGCCGTGGGTGGCCCAGCGGGTGTGGCCAATGCCCGAACTGAAACCCGTGGGAGCGTTCGCGCACAGCGCTCGCAGCGCGGCGACGGACTCGGTGCCCTCGGCGGTTCTCGCCCGCCAGGTCTGACCTTGGCGCACGAGGGCCACTCCCGCGGAGTCATAGCCGCGGTACTCCAGGCGTTGGAGTCCTTGGAGAAGTGTCTCGAGTGTGTCGGAGGATCCAACGACCCCGATGATGCCGCACATGGGGACCATCCTACTCGGGGCGAAATATCGCCTTACGACGAGGCGGATTCAAGAGAATTGTGCGCGAACGCGTGAGGAGAACTCGGCGACGAACTCGCTATCCAGCGCCTCGATCATCACGCGCACCACCGGCTCGGTACCCGAAGGTCGAACGAGCAGACGCAGTTCATCGGCGTCGAGCCCGAAGCGCACGACCAGCTCGTCAAAGATCTCCTTCACGGGGGCGTCCTCGTAGCGGTCGTTTCGAACGTTGATGAGCGCCTGGGGTACGCGCGACCACGCGGCGTTGGCGAGATCGCTCAAGGCGCCACGGCGCACGATGAGGTCGCTCAACAAAAGTCCGGTGAGCAGACCGTCGCCCGTGGGACTGAGTTCACGGAATATAAGGTGTCCCGACTGTTCGCCACCGAAGATCCACGCGTGCTCTTCGAGCGCTAGGAGCACGTTACGGTCTCCCACGTCCACTTCCACGATCTCGACGGCGCGACTGCGCAAGGCTCGGTGCAGTCCGAGGTTGCTCATCGAGGTCACGACGAGCCCGCCCCCGAGTGAACCGGATTCGAGACGATCAAGGGCGAACAGGACCATGAGGTCATCGCCGTCACGCACCACACCGTCGTGGTCAACCGCGATCAGACGGTCCGCGTCGCCGTCAAAGGCCAGACCGAGGTCGGCACCCACCTCAACGACCTTGGCGACCAGGTCGTCGACGCAGGTCGATCCGCATCGTTCGTTGATGTTGCGCCCGTTGGGTTGGTCGTGCAGCATCGTGATCGACGCACCAGTGCCCTCGAACAGTTCGTGGGCGACGTGGCTCGCCGCGCCGTTGGCGCAGTCGATCACGATGGAGAGTGACGAGATGTCCCCGGGAACGAGTTGACGTAGGTGACGGGCGTAATCGTGTTCGGCCGATTCGTCGATCACGAAGGTCTCGAAGGCGTGACTCGTCGGCGTCGGCGCCGCGTTCAGGGCATGGGCGACCGCCTCTTCGGTGGCGTGGTCGAGTTTGGAACCGCCCAGTCCGAGCACCTTGAGGCCATTGTCGTAGTAGGGGTTGTGCGACGCCGAGACGACCACGCCCGCGCCGTGACGTTGGCGGGCGATGACCGACACGCCCGGGGTGGTGAAGTAGCCAATGTTGCGCGCCTGGGCGCCCCCGTCACTAAGACCCGTCAGCACCGCGCTTGCAAGTTGGGGCGAACTCTCACGGGTGTCGTAGCCCACGTAGACCGGAACCGAGAACACCGTGGCGACCGCGCGCCCGAGTCGGTAGGCGAGGTCTAGGGAGATCTCCTCGAACGCTTGTCCGCGGATACCGTCCGTGCCAAAGCGCACGGGCTCGACCATTAGCGCTTCGAGTACTGAGGAGCCTTGCGCGCCTTCTTGAGACCGTATTTCTTGGTCTCCTTCTTACGAGAGTCCCTCGTGAGGAGTCCGGCCTTCTTGAGCGCGGGACGAACGTTCTCGTCGATCTCGAGCAGCGAACGCGAGATGCCGAGACGCAACGCACCGGCCTGGCCCGCCACGCCGCCGCCCTCAATCGTGGCGTCGATGTCGTAGGTCTGTTGGGCGTCGATCAGTCGCAGCGGTTCCATGACCATCTGGCGGTGCGTCGCGGAGGTGAAGTAGTTGTCGAACGCGCGGCTGTTGATCGTGATGGTCCCGGTCCCGGGGCGCAGACGGACGCGCGCCACCGCTTCTTTGCGACGGCCGGTGGTTTGGGTGAGCGGACTGGTCACGAGAATGTTCTCCTTAACCGCGGCGGATCGCCGAGGTGTCGTACTTCGTAGGTTGCTGGGCGGCGTGAGGGTGTTCCGCGCCGGTGTAGACGAACAACTTTTCCATCTGGGCGCGCCCGAGACGGTTCTTGGGGACCATGCCCTTGATCGCTTCGTAGACCAGGGTCACCGGGTCGGTGTCGATGAGCGTTTGCCAGGACGTTGAGCGAAGTCCACCGGGGTAACCCGAGTGGTGGTGGTGAAAGTTCTGTGCGGCCTTGTTGGCGGTGACGACGACCTTGTCGGCGTTTACGATGATCACGAAGTCACCGGTGTCCACGTGGGGCGCGAAGAACGTACGGTGCTTGCCGCGTAGCAGGGACGCGGCGACCGTGGCGACGCGGCCGAGCACGAGGCCCTCGGCGTCGATGACGAGCCAGTCACGGGTCAACTCGTTGACCTTTGGGGTATAGGTACGCACAGTTATTCCTTCAGCGATCTTCTAGTCACGTCGGACCAGAGGGACTCTCTAGCCTACAAAATCCGGGGTCCCTCGGGCAAATGGGGGTACCCCACTCCCACGAGACAAAGCCCGGCGGCCGGTGCGGCGGTGGGCAAATGGTCGCGTTTTCGGTTCTCCAGGCGCTCTTTCACGGTGTTGTCGGCGAGTTGGCCCTGGCCGATCGCGACGATCGTCGACACCAGACAGCGCACCATGTGGTGACAGAACGACTGGGCCCGGATCGTCAGGCGCACGACCGAGTCGCTCCTCGGGCTCATTTGCCATTCGTCGTCCAGCCGCTCCCAATGGGCGCGTTGGACCTCGCGCAACAGCGCCTCGCCCGGCTCGCCGTTCGCCGGGCGACGACAGAAGGCGCGAAAGTCATGGGTGCCGAGGATGTCGCGAGTAACCGCGTTCATGAGATCGACGTCGAGGGGTCCCTCGACCGCCCAGGACCAGGAATCGGTCACGCCGAGCGCCGGGGGCGTGGTCTCGAGGACCAAGTACCGGTACTCGCGCCAGGTCGCCGAGAAGCGGGCGTGGAAGTCGTCACCAACTGGCTGGGCGGACAACACTTGGATCCGTCCGCGCAGTTGCTTGTTGAGCGAGCGCGCGAGTCGCTCGGAATCGGGACCGCGGCGCGCGGCGAACAGCGTCGTCGGGAGGTCGACGTGGACCACCTGGCCAAAGGCGTGCACGCCAGCGTCGGTACGACCCGCACCGACGATCGCGGGCTCGTCGCTCAGGTGCAGGGTGCTCGCGAGGGTCTCACGCAACACGCCTACGACGGTGGTGGATTCTGGCTGGTAGGCGAAACCGGAGAAGGCCGCGCCGTCGTAGGCGAGATCAAGGCGCCACCGCTGGGTGTCGCCTTCGACTGGCTCAGACGAACTCAATGCGCGCCATCGGGGCGTTGTCACCCTGACGCGGCCCAAGCTTCAAGATGCGCGTGTACCCGCCGGGACGGTCACTGTAGCGCGGCGCGATCTCGGTGAAGAGCTTGTGGGTCATGTCCTTGTCACGGATGAAGGCAACCACGCGACGCTGGGCGTGGACCGATCCCTCGGGCGAGTTCTTCGCCGCGGTGATGACCTTCTCGGCGATGGGGCGAAGCGCCTTGGCCTTGGCTTCGGTGGTGACCAGTGACTCGGCCGCGATGAGCGAAGCGACGAGGTTACCCATCATGGCCTTCTGGTGGGCGCTGTCGCCACCGAACCGTTTGCCCTTGGTGGGAGTTCCGCGCACGACTAGTCCTCTACTCGCAGTGAGAGACCGCGCTCTTCGAGGCGGTCGGTGACGTCCTTGAGCGACGTGGCGCCGAAGTTGGTGATCGACGTGAGGTCGCGCTCGGTGGCGTTGACGAGTTGGGCGATCGTATTGATGCCCGCGCGCTTCAGGCAGTTACGCGAACGCTCCGTGAGACCGAGCTCTTCGATGCGGATGTCCAGTTCGCTCGCGGCGGCTTGGGCGGTGCCGACGTCGCCGAGTTCGAGTGACGGGGCCTCCTCGTCGAAACTGCCGATGAGACTGACCAACGCACCGAGGGTCTTGCCGGCCGAGGCGAGGGCCTCGCGCGGGCTGATCGAACCATCGGTCTCGATGTCGATCACCAGGCGGTCGAAGTCCTTGCTCTGCTCGACGCGCACGGGCTCGATCTCAAAGCTGACGCGACGAACGGGGGTGAAGATCGCGTCCAGGGGGATGACGCCGATCGTCGAGGAACCCTTGTTGCCCTCGGCACCGACGTAGCCCTTGCCGCGCTCGACGGTGAGCTCGAAGGTGAGCGCACTCTTGGCGCTGGTGAGGTAGGCCAGGTGCAGGTCAGGGTTCAAGATCTCTACGTCAGCGGTCGTCGAGAGGTCCCTCGCGGTGACCGGACCCTCGGAGCGCTTGTCCAGACGCAGGGTGACCGGCTCGTCGGAGTGAACGATCAGCAAGAGATCCTTTAAGTTCAAGCAGATGTCCTGGACGTCTTCCTTCACGCCTTCGATGACGCCGAACTCGTGCAGTACGGCGTCGAACTTCACGCGCGTGGCGGCGGCACCGGGAATCGACGACAGCAGCGTGCGACGCAACGAGTTGCCGAGCGTGTGCCCGAAGCCGGGGTCGAGCGGTCCGATGCCGAAGGACTGGCGGTGGCTGACTTCGTCACCAAGGGCTTCGATGGTGGGGCGTTGGATGATCAACATGGGTGCTCCTTAAAGATCTGAAAAACTGTGGTTACTTGGAGTACAACTCGACGATGAGTTGCTCTTGGATCGATTCGTCGATCTGCTCGCGCTGGGGTACGACGCGAACCGTGACCGAAAAGCCGTTGTCGCCCTTCTCGAGCCAGCCCGGGACCGTGCGGTCCAAGACGTCGAGGTTGCGCTTGACGTTGAAGTTGTCGCGGGTCACGGCCTTGAGGGCCACGACCTCGCCGGGTCGCACGCGGTACGAAGGGATCGTCACGCGCTTGGCGTTGATCGTCACGTGACCGTGGCGCACGAGCTGGCGCGCCTGGGCGCGCGACGCGCCCCAACCCGCGCGGTACGCGACGTTGTCGAGGCGGCACTCGAGGAACTGCAGCAGGTTCGTACCGGTCATACCGGGGCGACGACTCGCCTCCTCGTAGAGGTTGCGGAACTGCTTTTCGAGGATGCCGTAGATTCGCCGAGCCTTCTGCTTTTCGCGCAGCTGGGTGAGGTATTCCGAGCCCTGACGTTGACGGTCACGACCGTGCATGCCCGGCGGGAAGGCGCGGGTCTGGCGGTCCGAGTTCTCGGCGACGGGGCACTTCAAGGTGAAGCAACGCTCGCCCTTCAAGTAGAGCTTGGTTCGTTCACGGCGACAGAGTCGGCATACGGGTCCGGTGTAGCGGGCCATCGTTAACCCCTCCGGCGTTTCTTGGGACGACAACCGTTGTGGGGCAGCGGCGTGACGTCCTTGATCGCCACGACCTC
>JBEKWQ010000021.1:0-15051 GCA_049512875.1 Acidimicrobiales bacterium | reverse complement strand
AGAGACGCGAGAACGGCCACCACCTCAGCGTTGATGTGCCACAGTGGCAACGGATTGAATCCGCGATCCGACGTCGTAAGTCCGTTGTGCTCGGCCACGAGCCTCGCGGCACACAGAAGCTGCGCGCTGGGAAGTGCCGTGACCTTTGGTGTTCCCGACGTGCCCGACGTAGCTAGTATCACGCCCCCGTCGAGACCTTCAGGGTGATGGTCGTCTTGAAATTGACCGACGACCTCGAGCGTCCTCGCCGAAAGGTCGATCCACGCGGATTCCGCCTTCTCGGGTGCCGCGCGGTCACTCACGACGCAACGCAAACGGAGATGTTTTGATCGCTCCTCGAGTCGCGGGCCACTCGCGTACAACACGGAGGGATCCAGTGGCGCCACCCATATTCCCAAGCAGATCAGTGACACAAATGTCGCCGCCAATACCACGGGATCGAAGATGAGGAGCCCGACGCGATCTCCGCGTTCAAGTCCCAGTGTTGCGAATCTAACGTGCCAATCGTCAGTTCGTTGCTGGAGTTCGGTGAACGAAATCGTCTCGCTGGAACGTAGCGACAGGATCCAGGGTACGTCACGTAGCGTCGTGGCGTGGTCTTGGACAATGTCGTGGAGCGTCACTTCAGTCGTGGGGTTCCTTTCGGTGTTGACGTCATTGCTCATTGCTCACCACTTCCTCGGTAGCTGAAGCTCTATGGCGTTGGCAATGAATTGATAACCAGCGTTGTTTGGATGGTCGTCGGGACCGAAAGGGGTTCCGGTGCACTGCCACGTGAGCAAGCAGGCTTCCGCAACGTTGGTAGGAACTGGACCAACAAGTTTGAGATTGTAAGTAGCAGTGTCGACAGACTTATACGTCTTGGGAACGTCAGCGACGGCGATACCAGCTGCGCGACAGGCGCCGGCAAGTACGGCGTTCAGGTGATTGAAATCGGAGAGCGTTTCTGCCGCATTCAAACGCCCCTCAGTACCGTCCAGATAATCGGCGAGATAGGGATCACTGTATTCGAGGCCAATAAAGTGGACATTCGGGCCCGCCGCTGCCTGGAGTCGACCAAGAATCGTTGGCAGGTACTCTTTCACTGAAGCGACACCCACGTTGGCACAAGATTCCTCGAACGCCGCGACCAACATGCATGGTCGGATGTCGTTAAATCCCAAGTCGATCGTCACCAAGCCGACGTGCTTCTCATTGCTCGTGAGAAAGCCGGTGGCGATGGAGAGTTGCGTGTTGGGAAGCGTGTAGCAGGCATCTTTGTATTGCCCGAGGATCGACTGGACCGTTTCACCGGGGCAACCAATTTGTCGAAGCTTTAGATGGACGTTTTTTGATGCTTCGTACGTCAGGAGATCGTTCGCGTAGCCGTGGTTGGTGCGATGGCCGTTGTGGTGAATGATTCCCGTAGGTTGAAAGCCGAGCGAAGCTGATGCACCCATATCTAGATAGAAACCGGACACCGGCTTGGTTGTCACGGACGATTCCCTCGTAGTGCTACGCAGTAAGTGCCAGGGTCCGAAGTGATTCAGAGCCAATAACGAAACTATGACCAAGAAAAGAGCGGCGATCACGAACGCGACTCGACGGAACATGGCCAGCCTCCAGTACCGGTCGCAATCGACGAGGTCCAAGTCACCAATCGCGGTCGGTGCCGGTTTCTGGCCATATCAAGAAGTTCTGGGCTCGCACGAACGGAGATGACCGTACGTCCCGACTGTAAGGAAAGTGGTGAGGTCACTTTCGCACCGATCGATGATTCTTGGTCTCTAAGCGAGGGGCGAGAACACACTTAGAGGTGTCACTTCGTCGGACACATATCACTCGATCACCCGCGTCTCGACTCAACTGACTCGTTGTCAGTGCAGAAGGAAGCGAGGTTCAGACGTCCACTGCCAATCGTACCACCGCACGCTTCTTACGATTCCGTAATGGGTGACAGGTTCTCCCAACATGAGCGAGGAAACTCTACATTCGCTCTCCTGGACGCTCGACGGATAGGCGCGCGAGGACAATGCCGATGATTATGCGTATCGCAATGTGCCGTCATCAAGATCGGCGTGGGGTAGCGAATCGCGCTCAACGTAGTAGTTCGCCGCGTTGAGCCACGGGTCGTGGTCACCTTGTCGCGGTAACTCGTCGATCATTCGATTGAGGTAACCCGGATTGAAGTCACGGGGGTCGATCAAGGGAGAGAGTTTCATGTTCTGGTCCTCGTCGCGTAACACTGGCGTGACCGAGGCGGCGCCAATCTCCTGCATGTGTCCTAGGAGCCGGCATACGAAGTCGGCGATCAGATCGACTCGCAGGGTCCAACTCGCGCGAAAATAGCCGAAGACCTGGACCATGTTCGGTACGCCGCTGAACATGATGCCGCGATAGGTGACCGATTTCGCGATATCCAAGGGAACGTTGTCGATCCGGAAGTCGATGTCACCCAGTACGTTCATGTTAAAACCCGTCGCGGTAATGATGATGTCGGCTTCGAGAATCTCACCGGAGGCGAGTTCGATGCCAGTCTCGGTAAAGGCCTCGATCTGATCGGTGACGACCGATATTTGTCCTTTCTTGATACCGTCAAACAGATCGCCCTCGGGGATGATCGCGATGCGCTGGTGCCACGGCTCATAGCGAGGATTGAAGTGCGTGTCGACGTCGAAGTCCTCCCCGAGAGTCTCGCGAATGGGCCGAAGGAGTTCCTCTCGGGCGAGGTCCGGGTAGTCGAGCGCTAGTTCGGTGAGCGCACCGAAGTCGAGCAGGATCTTTCGTCGGACGATCTCGTGGACCCATTCTTCGGGCACGTCGAGCTCGCGTAGCATGTCCGCTACCTCATTGGTGTTGGGTCGTATGAAGAAGTACGTCGGCGAACGCTGGAGCATCGTGATGTGGGCGCAGTCCGGCGCCATAGCGGGGATCAGCGTGGCCGCGGTTGCTCCTGATCCGATGACGACGACTCGCTTGTCCTGGTAGTCGAGGTCCTCCGGCCAGGTCTGAGGGTGCACGATCGGACCTTTGAATCGATCCATGCCTTTCCACGTTGGTGTGTAGCCTTGCGCGTGGCGGTAATAGCCCTGACACATCCATAGAAAGTTCGCAGCGATCGAGACTTGCTCGCCCGTGTCGTTACGAGTTGCACGAAGGATCCAACGACGCTCGTCGCTCGACCAATCGGCCGACGTAATCACGTGTCCGTAGCGAATGTGTTCCTCGAGGCCGTCCGCGTCAATGACGTCGGCCATGTACCGTACGATTTCTTCCTTGGAGGCGATCGGGGCTCCGGTCCACGGCTTGAAACGGTATCCGTACGTGTACAGGTCGCTGTCGGAGCGAGTGCCGGGATACCTGTGAGTGCGCCACGTTCCGCCGAAACCCGGTTGGGCCTCGAGTATGACGAAGGTCTTCTCCGGTCGTTGTTCCAAGAGATGGTGCGCGACGCCGATGCCCGAGATTCCCGCGCCGACGATGAGGACGTCGAAGTACTCGATGGTCGACTTGACGTCGGTCGGACGAATCGCCGTCTCAGTCATGCGAGCCCCCTCACGCTTCGTAGGCACCTTGGCCCAGCATCAAGTTACCCCACACACTTTGTTGCCCCCTGCCGTCTACGATCGCTGGCGTGGCAAGTCTGACACCGTACATCCATTTTCAAGGCACGGCGCGTCAGGCATTGTCGTTCTACGCGAGCGTGTTCGGTGGTACGACGCAGTTGCATACTTTCGCCGAATTCAGCCGGACGGATGGTCCGCCCGACGCCATCGCGCACGGCTACCTCGTGGATTCACCGGTCTCTCTCTACGCCGCCGACGCAGGGGGCGATGAGCCGGCCTTTCGCGCCCAGGGCCTGATGCTGTCACTGCTCGGCACCGCCGAACCCGCGACGCTGCGCCAGTGGTTCGCGCGATTGAAGGAAGGTGGCGAGGTCATTGACGAACTTCAGGTGCGGCCTTGGGGAGCTTCCGACGGTCAGGTCATCGACCGCTACGGACTTCACTGGCTCATCGGTTTTGAACACGACGCCACAGCGTGAACCGTAAGGATCGGAAGTACGACGGTTGCAATGGAGATCGTTGAAGTGCTGGTAGTGAATTCGTTCCACGGACGGTAACCACGAGGGCCCGTCTGGCGCAGCGATCGACGCTAGGACATACCTCCGCCCTGCAATGCAGGAAGACCGGTGTTGCGCATTCGCTTGAGGACTCGATGCGTGACCAATGTGGCGTCGGGGTGCATTCCACCGTTGGCGCTCACTCGTGACTCCCACGCCGCCGCACGTTGAACGAGGATCTGCGGGTCCTCGAGTTGGGCGCAGTCCAGGCGGTCCTGGTTGACGTCGACGGTAATGGTGTCGCCGTCTTCTACGAGGGCAATCGGTCCCCCGAGCAAGGCTTCGGGAGCGACGTGACCGATGACCAGTCCAACCGAGCCACCCGAGAATCGTGCATCCGTCATTAGGGCGATCGTGATCCCTCGTTTGCGACACAAGGAAGTAATCTTTGACGTCGGGTCGAGCATCTCGGGCATTCCCGGCGCACCACGCGGTCCTTCGTAGCGGATGACCACCATGTCATTGTCCTCAAAGTCGTCGGGCCGATCGTCGAGTGCGGCAATCAATGAGCGCTCTCCGTTGAACACGCGTGCCCGACCGGTGAAGACGCCGTCATCGATGCCGCTTTCGACGCCGGCGAGCTTCAAAATTGCGCCACCGTTCGGCGCTAGGTTTCCGCGCAGCAGCCGAAGCCCACTGGTGCTCTTGAACGGTGTGGTAACCGAGAAGATCACTTCGAGGTCGGCGGGCGGCGGAGCCAAACGTTCGATCTGTTCAGCGAGAGTTTCACCGGTGCAGGTGATGGTGCTCCCGTCGAGGAAACCGGCGCAAAGAAGTTCGTTCACGACCGTTGGAAGTCCGCCAGCGTCGTCGACATCGACCATCGAGTACGTCCCGAACGGTCGCATATTGACAATGACGGGCAGAACGTGCGACAGGGCGTTGAATTCGTCCTGACTGAGGACGTCAGTCCATAAGTCGATTCCCGCGGCGCGGGCAATCTCGACGCTGTGCAGCATGACGTTGGTCGAACCACCCATGGCCATGGTGACGATGAGGGCGTTACGAAGTGAAGCGGGGGTGACGATGTCTCGTGGTCGAATGTTTCGTTCGGTCATCGTCACCAGACAATCGACGAGTTGGTCAGGGAACTGCTCGACGCGACGAGGATCGTCCGATGGCGGCGCAACCATGTGGAGTGGCTCGAGACCCAACACGCTAATGAATGTCTGCATGGTGTTGTAGGTGAACATGCCCCCGCAACTGCCCTGCCCTGGACAGGCGTGGAGCGTAACCTCGGCCCGGGCCTCTTCGTCGGGGTTCGTGGCGAACTGAAACGCGGTAACCAGGTCTATGCGCTCACCGGTCCGCGGATTGAGACCGGGCTTGATCGAACCGTCAGAGTGAATCACTGCGGGAACGTTGTGTTCGAGTAGGGCGGCCACGGTGCCAACCGGCGGCTTGTCGCACGCGACCACCGCCACCGTTCCTGCTACCTGGTTCGCGGCGAGGTGCATCGAGGCGGCGTCGTTCACGAGTTCTCGACCGATGAGTGAAAAGCGCATTTCTGGGGTGCCGTTGAGTTGTCCATCAGACACGCCAATCGTGAAGGCCGGTGGAATGAGGCGATTTTCCCGGTCGTCCTTGGCGATTCGACGCGACATGGCAGCCTGCACGGCTTCCACTTTCTGCTGGACACCTAGGTAACACTGGCTGTCGCCCAGGTTGCCAAGCACGGCCCACACGGGTCCGTGAATCTTAGAAACATCCTGACCCAGATAGTTGGCCGTACCAACACGCTGAACGTCGCGACCAGGATTCGAAAAAGCTAGGCCCGAGGCGCCGCGCACGTCCACCCTCGTTGAAGAATCTGTCCGTTCAGTCATTCTGAAATTGTACTGACGACAAACAGGGACACTCAGGTCCACCTCGATCACTTCGTGTTCGGGCACACACATTACGGCGTCCATTGACGCCACTGGCAAGTGAACGGCACCTGCGCTGACGTCAAACCTCTTCGAGGCAGTCCGGTTGCTCGGCCAGGATCCAATCAAAGAGTGGTTGCGCGCTGTACCAGCCCGCGAGTGGTGAGCCAATCTGCTCGTGTACTCCGCGCGCGACGTCGTCGGGTATCGAAATGGGTTCGCCTGCGGCCATCGCGAGCAACTCGGCCTGGCACGTTCGTTCCATCGTGGTGAACCAGAACACGGCCTCGTCGACCGATTGACCCACCGTGATGAGTCCGTGGTTTGCCAATATCGCCGCTTTGTGCTCGCCCAGCGCGACCGCGATGCGCTTACCCTCTTCGGGATCGAACGCGACGCCGCCAAAGTCAAAATAGACACCGTGGTCTTCGAAAAAGATGCAGGAGTCCTGGGTGAGCGGGCGCAGCGAGCGGTGCAGCGACGCGAACGCCTTCCCGTGTACTGAATGCGAATGAGCCGCGGCGACGACATCCGGGCGGGCGGCGTGAACTTGAGAGTGAATCGCGAACGCTGCCGGATTCACCGGCCAGGACCCTTCGAGCACGGTGCCGTTGTGGTCAACCAGAATGAGGTCTCGCACGCGGATCTGCTTGAAACTCATTCCGAAGGGATTGACCCAGAACTGATCCGAATGTTCGGGGTCGCGCGCGGTGATGTGGCCCGCGACACCTTCGTCGAATCCGAGCCGTCCAAAGAGTCTGAAAGCTGCCGCAAGTCGCTGCTTGCGGTGTCGCCGTTCTTCTAGCGTGGATCGCTCGGTGAACGGATTGTGGGGAATGAGATCAATCATTGGACTCCTCCTCAATTCGAATGGCGCTGGGCTTTCCCAAACTACTGGACTCGCTGCGCCAAGACATACTTCGTAAAGTATCTGGTGGTCGAACCCACGTCTCTCGATCGTGCCCTTGAGAGTGAGCCATCGCGGTCAACTTTCGGTCACTGTTTTGAGTTCGGCGAAAAGGTCTCGGATCAGCTGTCCTAGGTCGTGCGAACCGGCTTCTCTGACCCAGCGTTGGAAAGCGATCTTGAGAACTGCGATCCCGGCCTCAGCGCTCAGACTTGCGCTCGGCTCTTTGACGCCGCGTTTACGAAGGGCGTCGGCGAGCGCCGTGGCGAGGAACGCGAGTTTTATCAACTCACGCTCCTGGAGCTCGGGGTTCGCGCCAATCACCCTCTGGCGCAACAGGACGCCCTCGCGCCGCTCCTGGAACACGGCTCCGGCGGCCTGGATTGCCGCGCTGATCACACTGATCGGTCCCTCGGACCGGGGAGCGTCGAGGACGGTCTTGACCAGGAGTTCTTGCAAGGCACCTGCCCCCCAGAACAGCACCTCACGCTTGTCCACGAAGTAACGAAAGAACGTTCGTTCCGTCAATCCGGCCACTTTGGCGATCTCGGCCACCGTCGTCTGCTCGAAACCTCGTTCTATATACAGTTCAATTGCTGCCTGCTCCAGGCGACCGTGCGCGTTCGGCTCCCATCGACCCATGCCCCGATGGTACCGGATGACAGTGAGTGACATGATGTGCTAGATTGATGTCAGCGAATGACATCGCTGTTCCCTCATCCAAACCGTGGACGAGGGAAACAATCACTCGGAGGTTTCGTATGCGTGTCTTTGTCACCGGTGCGTCGGGCTGGATCGGCTCCGCCGTGGTTCCTGAACTCATCGCCGCTGGTCATCAGGTGCTCGGACTCGCTCGCTCGGACGATTCGGCCGCCACTCTCAGCGCCGCGGGCGTCGACGTTCAGCGCGGCACGCTCGACGATCTCGACAGCCTGCGACAAGGAGCACAGGCCTCGGACGGCGTGATCCACCTCGCCTTCAAGCACGACCTTGCCTTCACGGGCGACTTCCAGGGTGCGGCCGATGCCGATCGCCGCGCCGTCGAAATCTTCGGAGAGGTGCTCGCTGGTTCGCAGCGTCCGCTCGTGATCGCCTCGGGCACCCTCGGGATCGCACCGGGCCGAGTGGCCACTGAACGCGACGGACACGAAGATAACCCTTCGGTGTCGGCGCTGGGCGGGGGTCCGAGAGCTCGATGGGCCACCGCCGAGTTCGTACTCTCACTCGCTTCGCGAGGTGTTCGTTCATCGGTCATGCGACTCCCACCGACTAATCATGGTGACGGTGATAGCGGCTTCATGGCGACACTGGTTGCCATCGCTCGCGCCAAGGGCGTGTCTGGTTACGTCGGCGACGGCACGAACCGCTGGCCGGCGGTGCACCGCCTGGATTCCGCACGCCTTTTTCGATTGGCACTTGAGGATGCGCCGAAGGGATCGACGCTGCACGCCGTGGCGGATGAGGGTGTACCGATCCGAGACATCGCCGAAGCGATCGGCCGGCAGCTCGAGCTTCCCGTGGTCTCGATTCCACCAGAGGAAGCGGGTGGCCACTTCACGTGGTTGGCTCCCTTCCTCGCGGCCGACAGCCCTGCCTCCAGCGCGCTGACGCGCGAGATGATGCGATGGCAGCCAACCCAGCCCGGTCTCATCGAAGACCTCGACCAAGGTCATTACTTCAGGAATCCTTCCGCTTGATCGGGCCGCCATCGCGTTCGGTGTGAGGTGGGGCTGAGAGAAAACGAGCGACGGTAATTTGAAGGTGCGAGGCGTTGGATGACGTCGCTTTCGAGTAGACCCTCGTCAAGTTCGGTTTACACCGGATAATTCCCGGCTTCGAGGTCTTTCAACAGACTCGGATGAGTGGGTTCCCAAGCGAACCTCTCTCGTGTCAGCGCGCTCGACGAGGGCTGGTCGGTGGCGAAGATGCGGCCGAAGAATCCGAAACTCTCGGCGGGAACGGATTCGACCGGCAGGCCGAGCTGGTGGCCGATGACCTCAGCGATGGATCGCATGGTGTCGCCCTCGTCAGCGACCGCGTGAACAACCGTCGCGGGTGCGGCGCGTTCGAGGACCAGCCGGAAGAGTCGGGCTGCGTCTAGGCGGTGCACGGCGGGCCAGCGCTGGGTACCGTCGCCGACATTTCCCGAGACACCAGTACGTCGAGCGGAATCGACGAGCACTGAGGCGAATCCACATCGCCTGCCTGCCGCGTTCGCCGAACGGAGTCGTCACAATCTCCCATTACATCGAGTCTTTCGCCCTCTGGCGGGTGTCGGTATCGAACGGTTGACTTTACTTGTCAACCAAGAGCTCCCGGAATTGCAGTCAACTGTTCTATGGCGGCAGCAATTGAAGCCGAGAACAATCTTCATGGTGACTCCGATGGCTCGCTTGAGCGGTTCGCCGCAGATATTCGAGTCGCTTCGCACGGGCGAGCTGAGTGGCAAAGCTGTAATTCATGTTTCGTGAGATGCTGATTCGGCAGCATTGTGCGACATGCCCGCAATCAGCTCGGTGGCGGCACGTTTTGTTCGTCGTTCGTCCTACGACGCCAGACCGGTAGTTGTTCTTCTGGACCCGAGAAGAGGACTCAGGGATTCTTCTCAACGTCATTAATTTCTCGAGTGATCTCAATTAACTGCCCGAGTCCGGCCAGCTGCTCGTCGAGCGTGTCGCCGATGGGATTTACTCGAAGTGTGTTCACGCCGCATGCCCGGTACTCGCTTAGCCTGCGTCGCACCTCATTGACCGGCCCGATCAAATTGGTCCGAAGCCCGATTTCGATGGGTACCGCGCGACGAGCACCGTCGTGGTCACCGCTTCGCCATAATCTCTGAACCTCCGCGACGGCCGGACCATAGCCTTGACGCTCGAACGCCTGGTTGTAGAAATTGGTCGTTGCCGAACCCATCGCTCCAAACGTGAACGCGTAGCCGTCAGCGTGTCGCCGCCCAGCTTCCTTAACGAAATCGGTGAACTCGCAACTAACAGCGACCGTCAAATTGAGGTCTTCGATGGTTCTCCCTACCGCCTTCGCCCCAAGATCAATTTCATTGAAGAAGATCTCGGCACTCTCGCAGAAAAATGAGTTCCCGATCCAACCATCCGCGACTTCACCAGTCAGCCGCAAGTTGGCCGGACCGAGCGACGCGATATAAATCGGAACCTCCGCCGGCGACGCGCCACTGCGCAGGGCCACACCTTCGGCTCCGGGCAGTGGGAGATGGTACACCTCGCCATCGAAGTTCAATCGTTCACCTCGGCTGATCATGCGAACGATCTCGATCGTTTCGCGAGTCCTCGTCACGGGCTTAGAAAATGGGACACCGTGCCAACCTTCAATGACCTGCGGTCCACTCGTGCCAATGCCGAGTATGAACCGTCCGCCCGAGAGTTGCTGCAACGTCATGGCCGACATCGCCAACAGTGAAGGTGTACGAGTCCCGAGTTGTACGATCGCGGTGCCCAGTTTTATTGAACTCGTAGCTTGCGCGAGCGCCGCCAAAGGTGTCAGCGCGTCGTGCGCCCAATACTCCGGCATCCAGACTGAGGAAGCACCGAGGCGCTCGGCTTCGATGACGTAGTCGAACATCCATGCCATCGCTGGCGAAGTGGTGATACCGATCTCGAGCGTCATTGTTACGCCTCGGCCATTACCTTGATACCTTCGACTGTGCGATACATATTCGCGTGATGCTCAAGGATGCGCTTGAACAAGATTCGAGGCTCCTTTTCTGGCATCGCGTTGATGGCGAATGAGATTCCAGACGGGCCCGGGCCCATTGACATAGAAAAGCGCAGCAGCGTCCCCTCCGGATTCGCCGTCAGATCGAAGCGCCATCGTGAACCTGGGACACGAGGGTTCACTGTGGCCCAACCGAATGATCGATCAATCTCAAAGTGATCGACGAGAGACTCGACCTCCCATTCCCCCATCGCCGGGTGGTGACTTCTGCCGATGAACGACGCGCCGATTGCTGGACCGCCGCCGGTCCACTCAGCGCCGAGGAATTCGCCCGAGAACCGTGAAGGCAAGTTAATGTCCGTCACGATCGCCCACAAGGTGCTGGGCGGCGCGGACACCTCGATCTCAACCCACGTCCCGGGCTCGTCCACCAAACGAATCGGATCACTCGGACCCGATCCGAACGTCCGGGGAACTCCCCCCTCCCATGTGTCATTCTCCAACGCAACTCCTTCCGGGCGACGGGTTGTTAGGGTCACCCAAGTTTGGTCGCCCTATTTACCGTGCCTGGTTCGGCGTGATGAGGTACTTCTCACCCGTGGCCTGCTTGCTGTACGCGGTGATCGCCTCAGGTTGAAGTGCTTGCGCCAGTGATACTTCCTGGGTGTAGTGGCTCAAGAACGTTGTCGTGAGACCCGCGGCCACTCGTTCGCGCAGTTCTTGAACAGAAACAGCGTCGAGGCTTTGTAAGAACGAATTGAGGAGCCACCCGCCGAGACTCCACGCGAATCCGAAGCTCCGCGTGAGCACGGTCGGATTCGGGTCAAGGCCACCGTAGATGTAAGCCTGCTTGTGGGTCGTTGAGCCGTAGCGCGAATACTGCGTCGAGCTGGCGCTGGCCGCGGCCTCCATCGCGGTGAGAGTCTGGCTCACGAGGCGACCCCCGCCAATCGCGTCGAACAAGAGTGTCGCGCCCGTTAGCTGGAGGGCGTCTATGAGATCGCTCATGAACGACGGTGAGGATGAGTTGCACACGTGCGCAGCCCCGATAGACCGCAGGAGTTCCACCTGCTCGCTCTTGCGGACGATGTTGACGAGCGGGATTTGCTCTTCGACGCACAGTTTGACCAGCATTTGCCCGAGGTTTGACGCCGCAGCGGTGTGTACCAGACCCGTATGTCCTTCGCGACGCATGGTCGCTACCATGCCGAGAGCGGTCAATGGATTGACGAACGACGACGCGCCCTCTCTAGCTGACGTGCCATCAGGCAACACGAGACACGCTGCGGCGTCGATTGCCCGATACTGCGAATACATTGAACCTCCGGCGGCCGACACCGTCTTGCCGATCAAGGACTGCGCCAACGGGGAGTCACCGCCCGCCACCACGGTTCCAGCCCCTTCGTTGCCCACTGCCATCGATGTGCCTACACGCGCCGTCATTCGTCGCAGCGCACCATCAGGGAGTGCCATCGTGACGATGGGGCGCTCGACCGTTCCTCCGAACGAGGCCGTCGACACGTCGGCTCCAGCGAGGAGGAGTCCCAAGTCTGATGGATTGACGGGCGAAGCTTCAACTCGTAAAAGAACCTGATTTTCACGTGGCGTCGGAATCGGAACTTCACTTAGTGAGAGTTCGAGCGTGCCATCTCCGTTCACGAGTGAGCGCAGTTCGAGGCCTTGCGCCGGGAGAGATGAATCCATTTTGTCCACTCCATTTCAAGGTTGGGGACGGTTAACCGGCTTCGAAAAAACCGATCGGCGTCCTCTTATTCCATACGACAACATCAACGGACGACGTTGGTGCCCTGTCAGAGCGGAGAGCACGTGCTTCTAGGTCAACTGAACGCTCCAGTAGCTGAAGACACCGACCCGACTTCATTCGCTGTTGAGGTTCCTTGCGAGGGACATGAGGACCGTCTCAACGTCGTCGAACGGTTGCGTACTTCGTTCGGCTCGGCACAGAGCGACGGCGCCTTCGGTGGCAGCAATCACGGTTACGGCAAGTGCTCGCGCCGCGTTAATGTCCCCCCCAGTTTCGGTGCAGAGTTCAGTTAGTAGTTCCGTCCAGTGTCGAAATATCCGTCCCGCGTGCTCTAAGAGGGCTTCGTCATTGGCGGCGACTGTAACGGCGATGACGGCACATCCGGCGGTGAGTTGGGAGCGTTCGAGGAGCATCCGCCAAAGACCGAGGAAGCGCTCAACCACGACTTCGGGGCTCTGGCCGCGGGTTGCCTCCATCGCCCCCAGACCTCGATCACTTGCCAGGTCCAAGGCCGAGTGCAAGAGCTCGGACTTTCCACCGGGAAAGTGGTGGTAGAGGGAGCCTCGCGGTGAGCCAGTGGCGGCCAACACTTCTGAAAAGGAAGTGCCTTCTACCCCTCTTGTGGCGAGAAGGCGCGTAGCGCCCTCGACCATTCGGGATCGAACAGCGTTCTGGGTAGGTCCCGCACTCGTGCCTGAATTCAACTGTGTGTCATCCATGAATGTATCTTCGCTGATTTATGTACCTCATCATAACCGTGATATGTTTTATGTAGGACGTAATACATAGGAGGAATTGCCATGCCAATGATCGACGTGTACGCGAAAGCCGGAACGTTTAAAAATCCGCACCAACTGGCCTCGGATTTGGCGCAAACGCTGATGACAATTGAAGGCGTTCCGAACATACCTATGTTCCGACAGAACACAGCTGGCTTCGTGCACGAGCTCGACGGCCGTGCACTTTCGAATGTTGATGGCGACAATGATCACGTCCGAGTTCAAGTGGTGACAAACGCAGGCGCACTTGACAGGGACAAGCAGCTCGCCGTGGTGAGCCAGTTCACCGACCTCGTGGCCGCGGCCGCCGACGATACTTCGCTCTCGAAGAAGACTTGGGTGATTCTGACCGAAGCGGTGGAGGGCGGATGGGGGCTATGGGGACATGCGCACACCAACGAAGAATTGGTTGCTGCAGCGAGGGCGGAGATCGCTGAACTCACCGCCAAGAAGTCGACCGAGGACTGATCGCATGAGTTTGGGGGTGTCAACTTTGACTCAGTTCAGCATCGAAGAACCGGCGCCCGGTTATTGGAAAGTGGTCTTTTCGAATCCGCCGATCAATCTTCTGAACTCCACGACAGTGCTCGAGCTCGGCGACCTTGTCAGTCGAATCGAAGAGGCCGCAGATCTCCGAGTGGTCGTTTTCGTTAGCGTCCACCCCGAGTTTTACATGGCACGCTATGACCTGTCTGACACGAATCCCATCGCTTTTGCTCCAACGGAGACCGGCGTGACCTACTTCATCGATGCCATGAGACGAATTAATGACGCTGAAACAATCACAATTGCATCGATTCGCGGCCGTGCGCGTGGCGGAGGATGTGAGTTCGCGCTTTCGTGTGACATTCGTTTTGCCAGCCTCGAGAACAGCACGCTCGGACAACCTGAGGTCGGCGTTGGAATCATCCCGGCAGGCGGAGCCATAGAGCGCTTGTCGGGCCTCGTTGGTGGCGCGCGAGCTCTCGAGATCATCACCAGCGCTGATGACTACGACGCTCGAACGGCCGAACTGTACGGCTGGATCAATCGAGCGGTTCCGGACGTAGAACTTGACTACTTCGTCGACCAGTTCGCGCGACGTCTCGCAAGATTTGACCGCCAAGCGTTGGCGGCCGTGAAGCGACTCATTCGTGGTCGCTCTCCGGCAGCGTCAATTGACGCGTATCGAGAAACTCTCGCTGAGGCGTATCGAGAAACTCTCGCTGAGCTACGCGGGTTTGTCAATTCGCCAACGACGCACGCGCGACGTGCGGCGGTGGTTCGCCACGCGACTGCCGTCGGTGGGGATTTCGAACTGCGCATGGGACATCATCTCGGGCTAATAGAGAGTCGTGGTCTTTCAGAACAGGAAGTCGACGTGAATCGCTAACGTGTGTGCGATTCCAAACGGTCGCGACTCTGCACGGGGTCACCAAATGGCTACACAAGATCGCGTTGCGAGAAGACATGTCGAGGGTCGGTTCTGTGCTCGTTCTAACCTGGAAGCAGTCAAATGACGGATTCCATGGCCTGGCTCATGGTTCGTCGCGATGAGTGGGGCGTCGATAAGGACGGGGTGGCCCCTCCACCCTGTCCCTCTCTGAATCAATTTTGCACTTCGGCATGGGACGAAGAAACGCCGGCCAAGTCGTCACGATGTTGGTCGCCGACCGTGACGTGAGGATCCTCAATCCCGAAGGAGTACTGATGCGAAGGTTCACAATTGACCCCAAACGCAACTACCAAAAGCCAGCCGGAGACAATGTGTCTACTATGTCTTGACCACAGCGTCTCCGATGTCTTGAGACAGGACACTGGCGGAGGAGGTGGGATTTGAACCCACGGAAGGTTTCCCTTCACACGATTTCCAATCGTGCCGATTCGGCCGCTCTCGCACTCCTCCTCAAATCCGGTCGTCACTCTTTGAAATGAATACCGGCTCGCAAGGTTAACCGAGCCGTTGA
>JBEKWQ010000020.1:0-15729 GCA_049512875.1 Acidimicrobiales bacterium | reverse complement strand
GGCAACCGCACCTGGTACGTCGCGGGCAGGGCGTTCATGTGGGAACGTCCCTTCACCAAGGCCGACCTCAAGCGCTTTGGCGACCAGAAACCGCCCACGGGACCAATCCTGGCGCTCTGCGTCGAGGACCTCGATGATAAGAAGGCGGCCCTGGCCGCGCACCCGAGGTCGTTCTTCACGATTGCTCACTTCGACGGGTACGCGGCGGTTTTGGTCCAGGTGGACGTGGCCACCAAGCGTGAACTCAAAGAGGCGATCCTTGACGCGTGGCTCGCGAGCGCCCCGCCTCGTCTCGTGCAAGGGTTCCTCCCCTGATCAGGGGTTGTCCAGTGCCGACGAATCCCTTATCCTCGTGCGCGACGATGATGCAGCGGCACCACGATCTCGCCGTCCAGGACCTCTTCGAGGGCGTGACTTCTCGCCACGCCCGCGTCGGCGTCGTTGGGGGCAGGCACCGCCGCGCGACCGAGACCGAGGCAGACGACCCCCGCGGCGAGGGCCATGGAGGCAATGAAGAGCCAGAGGTGGTGAAAGTTCGCGAGAGCCGCCCGGGCGCTCGTGGGCGCGCCCAAGAGCACGACGAGCAGGGCAACGCCCAGTGCTCCGCCAATCTGGCGTGCGGTCTGATTGACCGCACTACCAACGGCGAAACGCTCGCGCTGCAGGCTCGAAACGGCGGCGGCACTCAGGACCGGGAACGTGAGACCGATGCCCAGACCCACGATCAAGGTGCCCGGGAGCCAGAGCGTCAGGTAGTGCGCGCTCAGGTGCACTCGCCACACGTACCAGAGCACACCCGCGGCGAAGGTGACAAAGCCCACGAGCAGGACAGGTCGAAAGCCGTATCTCGAGGCGATCTTGCCCGCGGGTCCCGAAACGGCGGCGACAACCAAGGGACCCGGCGTCACGGCGAGGCCGGCGTCGAGGATCGAGAAGTGCCAGACGCTGGTGAGAAACAAGATGTTGCCGAGCAACATCGCAAAGAATCCCATCGAATAGAGGAAGGCCGCCGTGTTCGCGAGACGAAACGAGCGCGCACGAAAAAGGGTGAGGTCGAGCACTGGCTGTTCGTGTCGACTCGAACGCACGATGAACAGCGTCAGGAGCACGCACGCCGCGACGAAGCTCACGAGGACCCACGGGCTCGACCAACCCCAGGTCGGTCCCTCAGAAATGGCGAGCACGAGTGAGGCGAGGGCGACGCTCAGAATCGCCGCGCCGGGGTAATCCGGCCTCGCCGTTGCTCGCAGGCTTGGGGTGGCGATGCTGATCAAGAGCGCGACCGTCGGCGCCAGCGCGCAGCTCAGCGAACCGACGCAGAACACCAACAATCCAGCGAAGAAGACCTTGCGCGCCCCGAGACGGTCGGCGCTGCGACCGGCGATCACGAGCAGTGACCCAAAGACGATGCTGTAGCCCGTGATGATCCAGGCCAAGCTCGCGCGCGCGTCGTGGGAGAACGCGCGCTCGAGCGCGGGGAAGGCCACGTTGACGATCGAGAGGTCGAGCGAGCCCATGAAGGCGCCCAAGGCGGTCACGAGGAAGATCGCCCGGCGTCGCGAGTCGGTGAGCCAACCCGCGGGGTCAGGCGTCCCTGTAAGTTCTGTCATGAAACGCACCATACACGCTTGCGTTCTATGATGCAACTAACTAGACTTAATTTATGGAACGGAAGAGTTTTGCCGCAATGGACTGTTCGGTGGCCCAGTGCCTCGAGGTGATCGGGGAGTGGTGGACCATGTTGGTGGTTCGTGACTGTTTCATGGGGGTGACCCGGTTCGAGGACTTTCAGCGCCGACTCGGGATCTCTCGGAACATCTTGCATTCGCGCCTTTCTACCCTGGTTGACGCCGGGATCCTCCAGCGGGTTCCCTACTCGGTGCATCCCCCGCGCGACGACTACAAGTTGACCGCGAAAGGACGCGACCTCTGGCCGGTCCTCACGGCGATGCGCCAGTGGGGCGACCAGTACGCGGCGCCCGACGGGCCGCCGGTAACCCTCACGCACACCTCGTGCGGTGAGAGCGCCCACGCCGTCATGGTCTGCGAACACTGTGGGCAACGACTCGACGCCAGAGACGTGAATCTTGACAGAAGGTTGAGTCGGATGCAGAGTCTGGTGCCTCGAGGAACTCTGATACCCGTTCGCTCGTAGACGGGACCTTCTGGGCGTTCTCTTTGGGACGCTCTCTGGATTCGCGACGTGGGGCCCTTCGTCTAATCGGCGCGCCGGGTCTGGTCGCCCCTGTATCGTCGAGTGGAGAAGGCGGTGCGGCTCGAGGAACGGGGAAGTGGTATGGCGCGCAATACGAAGAGTCCTCGAGCGTTCACGCGTACCTTGTTGGTGGTTCCGATGGTCGTGGGTGCACTCATCTTGGCTACGGCAACGGCTGGTGCCTCGTCGAGCCACGGTGCCAAGTCAGTTGTCCTGTCGTCGCAATCGAACTCGACCTTCGGCACGATTCTCGTGAGTGGAGACACGTTGTACGCGCTCACCCCGAGCAAGACGGCGTGTAAGGCGGCGTGTCTGCAGTTCTGGCCCGAACTCACGTTGCCCGAAGGCGTCAAGGCCGCCACGGCGGGTAAGGGTGTGTCGTCGTCCAAGATCGGCGTGGTCCATCGAGCCGGGGGCGTGCTCCAAGTCACCTACGGTGGTAAGCCCCTCTACTACTTCGCCGGCGACACCAAGCCCGGTCAGGTAAAGGGCGACGTGACCGATACGTGGGGCAAGTGGTACCCGATCGTGCTCTCGTCCAAGGCGACGGGTACGGGTGGCGCGACGACGACCACGATCTCTGGCGCCGCGACGACCACGACCACCAGTCCCGGGGGTGGAGGCGTCGGTTTCTAATGCGACGCACCTGGTCGACGCGATACCCGTGACGTCGTCGTTCGTTGCCGTCTCGCGCTCGCGCCACGGTCGCGCAGCGCTGGAGGCGGCGCCTGCGAAGACCTGGTTCGCGAGACGGCCTCGCGTCAACCTTTATCTTCCGGCCTTCTCGGTGCTGTGCGTCGCCGCGACGCTCGTCGCTATTGGGTGGTCCAGTCAGTGGGGCGGGTCGAGTTTCGCTGAGTCCATAACCAGTCTGCGCGTCGTCGTGGTCGGTCCGGCGACGTTGCTAATCCTCTGCGCATTCTTGATCGTCGAGCGCCTGCGACCGGCCCAACGTCGGTCAATGTTTGCACGGGGCTACCGACAGGACGCCCTCTATACCCTTTTGAACGCCACGCTGGTCGTGCCCCTCGGAACGGCGCTGGCTCTCTCATTCGCCGAGGTGGCCCGCCGAGGCGCTCCCTGGCTCATCGTTCCTCGATCGAGTGCGGTGCCCAAGTGGGTGGTGATCGCCGTCATCATGATCGCCATGGACGGATGCAATTGGCTGGCCCACCTGGCCAACCACCGGGTGCGCGTGCTCTGGCGTTTCCACGAGTTGCACCACTCCCAAGAAGACATGAGCGTGCTCACGGTGTTTCGTACGCACCCGCTGATTCACGTGTCCTATCTCGTGGCGTTGGTACCGGGAATCGTCCTGCTCGCGAACGGCGCAGTACCCACGACGATGCTCGTGGTCTACGCCGCCGTCGTCGCGTTCGAACACTCGAATACGAACTGCGGCTTCGGACCGCTCGAAAGGCTCTTCGTCAGCCCGAACTATCACCGCATCCACCACCGCCTCGAGGGCCGCCAGGACGTCAATCTCGGTTTTGCTCTGACGATCTGGGACCAGTTCTCGCACCGCGCGGTGTTCCCGACCGAACGAACGATTCGAATGGACACCGGCCTGCCGGGGCGACCGCTCGAGGTGGAGCAAGCGGGTGACCGGCCCCGGCACTTGCGAACCTTTGTTGCACAGCTGGTCGGCCCGTTCCGTCCCTGGGCTGAGGGTTCGCAGTCCAACCTCGCCGCCACCCCGGCGAGCGACGGACCCGGTGAGAACCGTGAGCGGGTCAACTGGTGAGCGGCGCCACGTTTCGCTCTGATCGAGCGTCGAGCTTCGTGCGCGCAATTTTCTCGCCGAACAGTCCTCTCATCTTTCGTGACACCGCCCTCGCGGTGGTACGTGGGATTCTGGCGTGGATATTCATCTATTACGGAGCCGGCAAACTCTTCGGGTCGTTCAACGGGCCCGGATTCCATCGAACGGCGATCTTCTTCTCGACCGTCGCTCACCTGCATCCGGGCGGCTTTTTCGCCGTACTCGGTGGGGTCATTGAACTCGGTGGCGGCTTGTTGATGGTCGTGGGCTTTGGCGCACGACTCGCGGGCCTCGCCCTAGCGGGCGACATGGTCATGGCGATGATCACCGTCACCTGGGCGCACGGCATCAACTCGCAGTCGCTCAATCCGGGTTATGAACTCAACCTGGCGCTCGGTGCCTTGGCCCTCGTCGTGGTGCTCTTGGGACCAGGTCGGTTCAGTCTCGACGCGATCATCGCCCGTTCACTCGCGACGAGCGGGCCGCAAAGTAATCCCGACGTTCCAGATTTCCTGAACCCGTAGTCACGAACAACGGTCGCGTCACGAGACGCAGCGTCAAACCGGCGCGTGGAAGTTGACGTCCTCGGTGGCGGCTGTGCCCGCGGTCCTTCCCGGAGCCTCCTGATAGGACCAGTACATGTTGGTGTGCGAGATGACCATGTCGGGCGTCGGCGCGCCCCACTGCGCCGCTTCTTCCGTGGTGTGCGCGTCGCTGACCAACAGAGCGTCGTAGCCACGCACCAACGCACCGTGCAGGGTCGAACGAATGCACGCGTCGGTCTGGGCGCCGGTGACCACCAGGCGACCGACGCCGAGTCCGGCGAGGATTTCTTCGAGGTTGGTCTCTTCAAAGGAGTCGCCGTAGTGTTTCTCGACGAGTGGCTCGTGGGGCTCGGGGTGGAGTTCGCTCGCGAGACGCCACCGGTCGCTGCCTCGCTCTAGTTGATCGTCGGAATGCTGGACCCAGACGAGAGGGACGTCTTCGGCACGTGCCTTCTCGACGAGCGTGTTGATATTGGCGATCACCGCGTCGCGTTGGTAGGCCTGCTCCACGACACCTTCTTGGACGTCGATGACGAGCAACGCGGTGTTCGGGCGGTTCTTCAGCGTGGTCACGGTGATCCCTTCGCTCTGGTTCACGGTTCGTCATGGAGTGTAGGTCCAACTCGACCAAGACGTCCGTCTCACGGATTGGTGACCGTGGGCAATGACGAAGAGTCGTTCGTGCGGGTGCTGATGGTACCCTCCGGTACGAACGCACCAGCAATCACGTCCAGGAGAAGCATGGTCAGTGGCCGCACGAAGAGTGAGGACGTCTTTGGACGAGCGCTGCTGGACTGGGCCACGGGTGGCACCACGATTGAAGTGCTCGAAAGGGTCGACGGCTTCGCCCAGCTCGGTGCGGGTCCCGAGGTGTACCTTTCGCCGTTCAAAAGCTGGCCCGGCGCGGAACGTGCATCGATTCGCGCGATACGGGGCCGGGTGCTGGACGTGGGCTGTGGCGCGGGTCGGGTCGCCCTCGAATTGCAGCGTCGCGGTCTGGACGTTGTTGGGCTGGACACGTCACCCTTGGCACTTCGAGCCGCCAGGATACGAGGCGTCCGGAAAGTCTGGTGCGCGCCCTTAGAAGATCTCGGCGCCAAGCTCGCCGACTTCGACACCCTGGTGCTCTTTGGCAACAATTTCGGCATCTTCGGTACGCCGCGTCGCGCGCGACGTCTCTTGGCGAAATTGGCGAAGGAGACCAAGCCGCGTGCGCGGCTCCTGGTCGAGAGTACGAGTGCCTACTTCGGGGGAGCACCCGGTTTTGATCGTTCCTACTACCGCCTCAACAAGGCGCGGGGACTCGCGCCCGGCCAAGGTCGCTTTCGGTTCCGCTACGAGCAGCGACGAGGTCCGTGGTTCAACTGGCTCTACGTGTCACCGGGCGAGATGCGCGAACTCGTGCGTGGCACCGGTTGGCACCAGAGCCGCGTGTTCAGCGCCGAATTGAGCGAACCCTATGTTGCGGTGCTGGAAAAGGCGTGACCTCCTCGTCGTAGTTCCGCTGGGCGTGGATTCACCAGAAGGTGGAACGAGGTCGCGGCAGGTCATGGGTGTTACTCGCTGGCATCTCTGTAGAACACGAGTTCGAGGTCGTGCTCGTCAATGCCCTCGAGTTTCCCGCTGAGGTGCCATCGTTGGCGCTGGAGCAGACCCCGCATCGCGGTGTTGGATTCGTTGGTCGAGGTGAATATTCGTTCACTGGACGCGGTCGCCACGGCTTCATCGAGTAAGCGTCCAGCGATTCCCCGTCGACGTTCCTCGGTTCCCACGCAGAGCAGTTCGACGAAGTCACGACCGAAGAAGCTCTTCGAGCGCGCCACGGCGTAGGCGAGGAGGCGTCCGCGTTCTTCGAAGACCAGTACCTCACCCGCGAGCACCCGAGAGCCCAGCAGTGCAGCGCGAGGGTGACCGACCGGCGCACGCTCATCAACGTTCAGCACCGCTGGTAGATCTGCCGCAGTCGCCCTGCGCAAGGAGCCGCCCGCTACCGCCACCCGTCAAGTCTGACGTCTTGGGCTCCGACGAACGCGAATTCTACGTGAAGACTTGTGAGGACTCGTGAACAGAGGACGTTTGAACGCACCGCGCCGCCGCGAGCGCCAATGGTGACCCCGGGATCGACGTAGGCAGCGGCGTCAGTTCGAGAGACGCACCGTGAGGGTGATCTCGACGCGATCGCCGACGCCAAGGTGCCCGCTCGATCGCACCGCCGCCTTGAGCGGCACGAGGTAGGCGCCATCTTTGGGGAAGAGCGAGGTCGTGAAGACGGTCTTGCCGATCTCGACGGACACGGGGATCACGCCCCAGCCGTACGTGGCGAGAGCCGCGACGGCGTGAATCTCGGCACTTTCCTCGTCCGGCACGGTCACAAAGAAGTACGGCGCCGGACCTCGCCACTCCCATATCGTTCCCTCAAAGCGAAGGCGCACCACCGCAAGGTAGCAAAACGCCGCCGTAGGCGAGGGTAACGACTCGTCGGTGCGTCCGGTTCAATCGAGGGGCTGTTGGTCGCACGGGTCGCGACGCTACATTGGCAGCATGCCAGTCATTGGAGAGTACGAGCCCAGTCCGGCGCAGTGGGTTCGCGAGCAGGTCTCTGCGTACGAGGAATCCAACGGTACGCGGGCGAACACGTTGCGTGATACTGGTTTGCCGATCATTGTGGTGACCACTCGCGGTAATCGAAGCGGCAAGATTCGAAAGACGCCACTCATGCGAGTGTTCCACGACGGCGCGTACGCGCTCGTTGCCTCGAAGGGTGGCGCGCCGAGTCACCCGGTCTGGTACTACAACGTGGTGGCTCACCCCGACGAGGTGGCCATCCAAGATGGTCCCGCACCGTTTGACGTGGTCGTGCGCCAGGTGAGTGGCGCCGAGCGAGCGACGTGGTGGGAGCGAGCGGTCGCGGCGTATCCACCCTACGCCGACTACCAGTTGAAGACTGAGCGCGAGATACCGGTCTTCATCGCCACGGCCAAGTAGCGACCACCGTTTCGTCGGCGCGTACGCCCAGCCCGACGTCGAGGTGACAAACGCGAGTCCCGCGCGTCACCTGAACGTGGAGCCTGAGTACGAAAGGCAATACGCTTGATTGGTGAGGATGAACGAATGGGTGGGGGCCCTCAAGGAACGAAACTTCCGCTTGTTCTTTCTCGGTCAGACGGCCTCGCAGGTCGGCACCGGCATGGCGCCGGTCGCCATTGCCTTTGCGGTGTTGCGACACGGGACGGCGAGCGATGTTGGATTCGTCTCAGCCGCGGGACTGGCGCCCGTGGTGATCTTGATCCTGGTCGGCGGCGTCATCGCGGACCGGTTCAGTCGACGAGTCGTCATGTTGACCTCGGACCTGGTACGCACCCTGGCCGAGCTCGGTCTTGGCGCGTGGACGCTGCTCGCGTCGCCTCCGTTGTGGGGATTCATGGCTCTCGCCGCCGTGGTGGGTATCGGTGCGGCGTTCTTCAACCCGGCCATGACCGGTCTCGTCCCCCAGGTGGTTTCTGAGGCCAGGTTGCTACAGGCGAACGCACTCAACAGTTTGTCCGGCTCAATCGCGAGCGTTGTCGGACCCGCGGTGGCGGGGCTGATCATCGCGGTGTCCAATCCGGGCTGGGCCGTCCTCATTGACGGCGTCACCTACGCCGTGAGCGTGGTGAGTCTCTACATGATCTCGATCGAGTGGGTGGCGAGTGAGACGGTCGAGACGTTCCTCACGCAACTGCGAGGGGGCTGGACCGAGTTCTGGTCGCGGACGTGGCTCTGGGTCATCGTCGTGGAGTTCTCGTGCGTGAACGTGTTGATCTTCGCGCCGATGTTCGTTCTCGGTCCCGTCATCGCCAAACAGTCCCTCGGGGGTGCGCCGGCGTGGGGCCTCATCCTCGCCCTCGAGGGCGCCGGGGCCGTGCTCGGGGGCATGGTGATGCTTCGTTGGAATCCGGTGCGACCACTGCTCGTCGCGACCATCGTCGTAGTGTCGTGGGCGTGGCCGCTCATCGCGTTGGCACTGCGCGCTCCCGTGTTCGTGATCGCGAGTGGAGGATTCGTCGCCGGCGCGGGGCTCTCGGTCTTTGGCACCCTCTGGACAACGACGATGCAGCGCGAGATTCCCTCGGACGTACTGTCGCGAGTGAGCGCCTACGACTGGTTCGGCTCGCTGGTCTTTCTGCCCGTCGGCATGGCCATCGTCGGGCCTATCGCGGCGGCCGGGGGCGTGACGGCGACGATCATCGGTGCCACCATTCTGCTCGTGGTCTTCGTGGGTGTGACCCTCTTGGTTCCGAGCGTGACCACGATGCGCGCGCCGCTCGTCACGACCTGACGAGCGGCGGTCAAATGAGAGTTGAGATCGTGACCGCTCGCGCGGGTTGACCGTCTGAAAAGTGCACGGCGGGTCCGTCGGACAACCTCACGGCCGCGCGATTCCTACAATTTCCATCGGCCCGAGGTCCCGTTCCTTCGCCGTAGTTGGACGCTGCGCGTCACGACGAACGTGGCGGCGACGATGTTGAGGATCACGGCCGCGCTGAGCGGGTAGAGCACCGAATTCTCGCCCGCGAGGTAGATGACGAGCAAGGTCAGCAAGATGACGACGATCACCAGTTGGCACGCGCGAAAGAGGCGCCACGTGGGATCGGACCAGTACGACCACCGCTTAAACACGTTTTGCATCGTGACGCCTGCTTTCGAGCGCCCCTGGCGGGAGGTCTCTGGCCTTCACCCTACCGTCGGGTACGAGCCCGACGTTCGTCCAGGTTCACGACGCTCACATCGGGGGTATGACCCGCGTCGTCTCGTCGTCGTCAACCGGTTCGCTCGTCATGATTCCTCGCTGGGTCCCGTTGGCGTCTTCGTCGTGGGACCCGTAGATCAAGAGCCCCAGGAAGTATGAAACACCGCCGACGCTGAAGAAGACGTCCTCTTGCCAGTACGTCTTCTTTGAGGCGATCATGAACAGGAAGATGGCGTACGCGGTCGCGAACATGACGATCATGGCGAATCGTGAGGCTCGTAGGACGACGTGACGCTGGCGTTCGTCCTTGCGCTGACCGTAGATGGCGCCGACGTCACTTTTGGTGCCCGCGAGCGTGTAGTAGCCGATCGCGAGCGCGACCACGAACACCTCAACGGCGAGGGCGGCGCTCCAGGTGTACCCGATTCTCACCGCGATCGCCGCCGCGGATCCGACCGCGAACGTGGACATCGGAGCGATCAACCGGGGGTGGGTGACGTTGTTCATGTTTCCTCCTCTGATGGGTCAAACATCTTCTCCACTGGAACGTCAAAGAATTGTGCGATTCGAAAAGCCAGGGGAAGCGAGGGTGAGTACCGCCCGTTCTCTATGGCGATGATCGTCTGTCGCGACACGCCCAGTTCGGCGGCGAGGTCGGCCTGGGAAAGCTCCCTCGTGCGTCGGTGCTCGCGGACCTCGTTCTTCATGATGTAAAGTGTACTTGACATTTTAGGATATGTCAAGGGACCTTAACATTGCGCTCGCCCCGAACCTTTGCGGAGTTTCCTTGAGCGACGCCCAGAAGACTTGGTGCCGTGCGACGCGCCGTTACTTCGCGCGAAGGCGACCGAGCACGCCGCCCGCGTCGCGTGACGTCGACGCCTTGGAGCCGGTCACCAGACGCTCGCGGTTCATCATGTGCGCGACGATGCGGATCGCGCGCACGTCGATGGCGAGCAGGACCAGAGCGAAGATGATTGCGACCGACAACGTGGGATGAATCACACCCACCGCGAGAATCAAGACCAGGATCACGGGTGGGATGCTCGCCAAGGTGCCCAGCTGTTGGGCCACGCGGATCTCGGTCGCTCTCACCGAGACGGCCATGCCCACCGCGATCGACCAACACGCGAGCAACGGCGCCAGCGCGATCAGCGCGACCAGAAGCGCGCCCTGGTCAAAGACGGCCGAGGACACGACCGGCTTGGCGAACAAATCGGTCGCGATGAGAAAGAGTCCGTAGATCGCGTAGGTGAGCACCATCGTGGGTATGAGGACCGCGGCCCCCTTGCCCGCGATGAATTCGCGCTGGCTGATTGGCGTCGTGAGCAGTGGTTCCAGGGTTCCCTGTTCGCGCTCGCCCACGACGGTAAAGGCCGCCAGCATGTTTGGCATGACGCTCGGTATCAAGAGCAGATAGAGGATCGGAAGCAGGACGTACGTTCTTGCGCCGGTGACCGCCGTGGACGCCGGCACGACGAAGATTGAGACGATCGGCTCGATGAGAAAGAGGAAGGGCAGGATGGTCATCGTGACCACGATCGAGCGCTTGCGCCGGTAGTCGCGCATCTCTTTTTTCACTACCGCCAAGAAACGGGCCGAATTGAAGTTCTTCATTTCTGCGCACCGTCTCCGTCTTGGTTGACCATGGCGAGATACACGTCCTCGAGTGAGTGCTCGCTCTCCCCGATGGCCAGAACGTCCGCGCCCGCGCCGACGAGGTCGCGCACGACCTGGGGAGCGGCGAGCGCCGCGTCGGTGACGGCGAGTTCGTAACGTCCTGGTTCGCTCGAGTGCCAGTCGTTGATCGAGCCAATGGCGCCGAAGAGCGCGCCGGGGTCCTTTAATGGCGAAACGGTGCGCACGATCAGCGCGCTGTGAAAGAGCTGGGCGCGCAGGTCAGCGGGACGGCCCACGGTACGAAGGGTGGTGTTGAGTATGGCTACCCGGTCGCAGAGCTTCTCGGCCTCGTCGAGACGGTGGGTCGTGAGAAAAATGGTGACGCCCTTCTGGCGAAGGGTGCTGATGAGATTGAGTACTTCGAGGGCCGCGACCGGGTCGAGACCCGATGTCGGTTCATCGAGGAACATGATCTGCGGATCGCTCATCAGGGTGCGCGCGAGACCCACTCGTTGTCGAAGGCCCTTGGACAGTCCACCACACAGATCCTGGGCTCGATCGCTCAGGTTCACCGCCGCCAGTGCGTCACGAATTCGCGACGCGGGCTGGCGCAGACCAAAGAGGGCGGCAAAATATTCGAGGTTCTCGGTCACGGTCAGGCGCTCGTAGAGACCGGGGGCCTCGGGCATGATGGCGATTCGTTGGCGGATCTCGACGCCGTTGTCTTCACTGAGCGGTATCCCCGCGACGAGGGCCGAGCCCGACGTGGGCGAGATGAGGGTCCCGAGAGTGCGCACGGTGGTGGTCTTGCCCGCACCGTTGGGTCCGAGGAAACCGAAGACTTCTCCTCGCGCGACCTCGAACGAGACGTCAGAGAATGCAGTTCGATCTCCGAAGCGCTTGGTCAGGTGGCTCACGACGAGAGCGGCTTCAGCATTGGCATTCGACGTGTGGGTCGCATCGCTGGCGGATGTCGCAATGCTTAGTGGCACGGACTGGACTTCGCCCGCATTGTGATTCGTCACGTGATAGCCCTTCTGTGGCGCGGGACCCGTTCGTGACTCACTAACTAAGTATGGTCCCGTCTGGACGGGAAAGTAGCGGTTTTGTTGAGTGAAATGAATCGTCAGTGCCCGTTATGAAATCCGCACGCGGCGAAGCTACGACTGCGTCGAGGAACTACCAGGGACAAACGAAAGACTTGCAAGGCTCTGCCAGCGCTGAGGTTATTGGGTCCTTTCGAGCGTAGATTCGAGCAAGCCAGAGATCAACTAAAAGTCGCGGTACTACTGTGAGTGGAATGAGGCTCACCTCACGACGAACGAGCACAGTATTGGTGGCATTGGCAATCCTCCATGTGGTATCGGGATTTGGGTCGGCGTTTCCCCTTCGCACTCGTCGGGAACTGGCTGATGCCGTTGTCGGTTCGTCACGTGTTCCGTCATCAAAAGCGTGTTTTGCGGTGGCTGGTGCCGTTGCTGTCGGGGCGGTTCTTATTATCAATGTGGTTCCCACACCACCGCCGATTCGCCGTTTTTGATTCGCAGCATGGCCGTCGGATTCGGCTTTCGTGGTGTTCTGGGTTTTCTTGCGAAGACGAACCTTGTCTCTCCCGGCAGTGACTCGGAAAGGTTTATGCGACTAGATCGGCGGATCTACGCGCCCGATTGTCTTGGGCTGGCGGCTGGCTCTCTGGCCTCAATGGATCAAGTTTCACCGAAGAGTTAGCGCGGCGCAGCTCTAACGGGCAACACGGATTACTTCGCTGCGTCTTTTGGCGTGCAGGCGGCGACGCGACGTTCGTTCGCGCTGCCGCGTTTTCGTGGTGACGGTCTCGTTCTTCTCGCTGATTGCGTTCTTGTTCGAAGTGTTTGACCTTGGCAGGAACAGTATGGTCAGCACCATGCCTACTACAGCGAAGCCAGCGGAGACGAGCAGAGCCAAATCCATGCCGTGCACGAAGGCCCCTCGCACCGAGCTCAGTAACGTAGAGGAGTGAAGTTGCTGGGCGACTGTTACGCCACCGAACACGCTCTGGCGAATGGCGGCAACTGCGGCAGTGGGCAGATCCGTCACATGGAGCCGCGCGAGATAACCCGCGCTCAGCACGCTGCCCAAGATGGCAATCCCAAATGGACCACCGGTCTTGTTCACCGCCTGGAGCACCGCGGAACCCACGCCGCTCCTTTCAGGCGAAAGTTCGACGAGAGCGGCCGACATAGCGGTCGCCATGGCAATCCCAGTACCGAGTCCGGCGATGACCATCCACGTGGCGACGAAGAGGCCGCTAGAGCCAACACTGACCGTCGAGCCGAGAAGCAACGCCACGGCGAGCAGTGTGAATCCAACCGCTACGGAAACCTTGGCACCGAGTCGCTTGACCACTTGAGAAGCGGGAACGGCACCGACGACGAGTCCACCAACCAGAGGAAGCAGTCGCAAGCCCGAACCCATCGCAGTCGTGCCAACGACGCCTTGGAAATACTGGGGCATGGTGAACAGGATCCCGAGCATGGCAAGGACCGGCACGACGGCCAGTAGTACCCCCCAGGTGAACGAGGCCGATCCAAAGAGGGCCAGGTCAAGCAATGGTTCAGCGCCGGGCCGACGAGTCAATCGTCGCTCCCACGATAAGAATCCAATGATCAACGCCACGCCGACCATCATCAAGGCCCAGGCGAGAACATCGCCCCAGCCATCTTGACCGGCTTCGATCAGGCCATAGGTCAGCGACACCAGCCCGCTCGCTGACATTGCGACACCCAGAAAGTCAATGCGTGGGCGCAGCGAAGCGCGAGACTCGGGAACGAGCGCGACGACGGCGACGAGTCCGATGACTATCACCGGGACGTTTATCAAGAAGACCCAGCCCCACCAGTAGTAGGTAAGCAGCCATCCGCCAACGATAGGACCGATCGGGAATGCGAGAAACGTCGCACCCGCAATGATCCCGACTGCTTTCGGACGCTCCACTTTGTTGAACATCACGGTAAGAACCGCTAACGCAGTCACAATAAGCCCGGCTCCGGCGATGCCGACCAGTACTCGAGCGACCATGAACTCCGCCGACGACGTGGAGTACGAACAGGCCACCGAACCAACGCCGAAGAGCGACATGGAAATAACCAGTACCTTCTTATGCCCGTATCGATCCCCTAAGAGACCGGCGGGAAGCATCGCCGCCGCGAGTACGAGGAAGTAGCCCGACGAGAACCATTGCAGGTTTGATTCCGTCGCTTTTAACGCTCTGGAGAGAGTAGGCAGGGCCACGCTGAGTACGGTCCCGTCCACGCCGACGGCAAGCACCGCCAGGCCAAGTGCGCCGAGCGCCCACCAACGATGGGCCCCGTGAGCCTTTACGTGTACCACGGGCCGGTCGCCTTTTTGCGAGGAGAACAAAGTGAATCAGGAATTGGAGAACCGTGCCGCCTGGCAAAATGAACACTCACCCGCGGACATGGAATAAGTCCAATAAAGGATCTCATAGAGCTAGCCGCCTCCATCGTTGACTGACCTAAAAGGGGAATCAGTAGGAAGGCGGGAGTCTGGACGTCCTTACGCGCATCGTAACATGCTCACTTCGGCGAACTCTTTCGCTCCATTAAGCGGCGTAGCACCCGGTGCGTGGGGACGCCGTACCGAGCGAGTCCGACGACGAGGGACCGTACCGGGGCTGGATCGTAAGCACGGTGCCATTCCAGGTGAACGAGAAGTCGCGAGACGTGGGCCACGACGGCATGATTGGTTCGCCGGACGGATTTGACGTCGCCCACGTCGTACCAGGTCCGGGGGGTTTGCCGTTATCCGAGAAATACGTCACGATCGCGGTCTCAATCGATGAGTAGTCCGCTTCGCACGCCGAAACTTCTGCCTGGGTGACGATGCCGCCGGCTCCTTTGGATGACGCGAGCGTGGACGTCGAACCCCTGCTTCCCGACGCCGGTAAGCCAGTCTGATCCAAGCTGTCAATCGCGAGTACCATCATGACCCCGAGGATGATCAGGACGAGAAGAAGTGAGATCAAGGAGAATCCCCCCTCACGGTGTTCGAGTCGTGTGGTTGTCCTGTGCATGGTCACGTCTCCACTCGTCGTGACGAATTCTACTTTCTCGCCCCGTCAAGAGACACGCAGAGACCACGGTGAGACTTCGTGTGCCACAGTCTGAAGAATTGGGACAGCGGCGAGCCAGGGGGAGTTGCGTGTACGACACGAAAGACGTGAGGCAGGGACGTCGCGTCATTGTCTCGATGTCTCTTCTGCCGTAGTGACCAGACCGGCTCCTCTTTTCACGCCACCGACCTCGTAGGCTCAATCGGCGCACGTCGCGGCGCAACGCTTCCTCGCCCAGGCGAGATACCAACGACCGTCCTCGATCCAGGTGTGGCGGATCAAAAAAGTACGGCCCGGAAGAAGCCTCAAAGTGAACTCGAGGCGAGTTACAGTGATTTCTAACCAATGGCGACTAGCGAAGACCTGCATTCGTGCCGTCACTCATTCGAGAGGACTTAAACATGATTTCACTCAGGCGGCGCGGGCGGGTATCTCAACTGGGCGTTACCGTCACCGCGTTGGCCGTGGTGATTATGGTGCCATTGACAATTATGGGTCCCCTCGGCGCCGGCGTCGCCGACGCTGGGCAAGGAACCTTGACCGTGAGCGGACAAGAGACGGACGCACTGGTCAATCCGGTCGGTATCAATGATTTGACCCCCACGCTCAGTTGGAACGACATCGATTCAGTGAACAGCGCGACGCAGACGGGCTACGAAATACAAGCCGCTTCGAGTGTGGCCGTGCTGAGTTCGGGCTCCGGATTGCTTTGGGACTCTGGTGAAGTTCTCTCGGCGTCCCAATCGG
>JBEKWQ010000019.1:0-21339 GCA_049512875.1 Acidimicrobiales bacterium | reverse complement strand
AAGATTGACGCGAACCAGAATGGCAACGGCAATTACAACCTCGCGACGCAGGTCCAGCAGTCGATAACTGTCGTAGGTGGTGGCTTCACAAGCCTCGCGACCCAGGGCGCCTTGTCGGCCACCGTAACGACGGCGAGCATCACGCCGGCCGCCGGCAGCAAGGTCGTGATCTTCATCACCTTCACCTCAAATTCAGCCAACGACACCTGCGGCACACCCACGAGCGCCTCCTTTGGCGGAACGACACAGATTGTCGCGACCTACCAGTTCGACACGACCGCGGGCGGGGCTAACCCCTACGACTACGAATGTGCGTATACCGCCACTGCGACCGGCAACGCGGGAACGGTGACTGAGACCGATACCGGCACCGCGTCAACCGGGCATAATCCCTCCAGCGTCAGCCAGGTCATGGGTGTCACGGGCGACAACGCGGCAGTCGTCACCAATCCCGCCACGAACGCGGGCGCGTCGGTGACCCCAGTCTTCAACTTGACGGCCGGCCCCGGGGCCACCAGCCTCGAGCTGGCCTTCGGGACCGCACAGTACGCCCAGGGCGGCACTCAGCCGACATTTAGCACGCCTACGAACTTCGCCCTCTTGAGCATCCAGCAGGCGGCCGGCTACCCGAGCGTCGTGGGTTACATCTTCGATGGTTCGGCGGTCGCCACTTCCAACGACACGCTGAACCCCACTGGTAACTGGGGCACGATCGGCCTCGAGATTCAGCCGTAATGGTGGGCGAGACCGAAGGCGTTATTGGTTCATCAGTTTCGGGCGCAGGTCCCCGAAGCGCAATGTCCCCAGTTTCACGAGCATCGCGGAGCGCCAGTGGGAGAGAATTGGTGGGACCCATCGTCCCGCGGCGCGCTGAGTCCGGGGCGGTGCTCATTTTGGCACTCGTCTACATCATCGTCGTGAGTGTCACGGTGGGTGCGCTCGCCTACTGGGCGACCAACGGCCTCAACAGCACGACCCAGTTCTACACCGGGGCGCAGCTCGAGTACGCAGCTAGTGCCGCAGTCCAGACCGCCGTGGAGGCGATCCAGACCACGCCAGAGCCCGGCGATCCTTCGTCCGCGTTAGACGGGGTGACGCCACTGACCCAAGCAAGTCCTCAGTCGGTCACGGTGAACAGCGTGACCACAACCTACGCGGCGTATCCCACGTCACCCGGCGTGTGTTGGCCGCCGTCAAGCGGTCCCGCGTCGTCGTCGCTGGCGTTCTACGGTGGCAACTTGACGATTGCGGTGTGGTGCAGCACAGTAGAGAAACTTCACCAAAGCGTGGGCGCGAACGGAACCAGGGTCGTTACCTTTTACGCTTGTCAATACGCGTCGGGTCAGACGGGATCCTCATGTGCTTTATCACCTTTGCTCACCGCCGTCTACTCCTTTGACGACTACCCGACGGGCGGTGGACCCCAACTTAAGTATCAGTGCAATGTCGCGGGTCTCGCGTGCGGCGAGGGTTCAATTCAGTTGAGTTGGGTTCGAGGATGAACGCTAACTCAACTGGTGTCCATTCCAACGCGTAGGAACTTATGGGCTTGGGCATGCGCCCTTGCGATTTTGAAATGTGACGTTGTACGCCTGGCTCGATTCCTCCGAGGCACCGCCATGCGCATTGCCTTAATGGGCCAGCCTTCACGAAACGACAATTCGACGGTCATTCGTGAAAGGCTTCAAACAGAACTTGAGGGACGAGGCATATGTGGTACGAGGTCATAGCGACGTGACGATTCTCGAGCGACCTTCGAAAGCCACGACGACACGAAATCGCTGGCTAGGGCTCGGCCTCGGGACCGTTGGTTTCGTGGTGTTCTTTTTCTGGACATATCTTTTTGGCCTGCACGTGCATTGGGGTAGCGCTGACCTCCTGAGGGGCCTTCTTCAGGGCTCTGATATGGCTCACGGCAACGTACTCCTAAACCACTGGTTTTCGGGCAGCGATAGCTACTGGGCGGTTGACTCATTCCTCTTTGCGTTGGGTGTTCTGGCCTTCGGCACCAAGATCGTGGTGGCCCACTACGTCGCCGCTTTCGTTTGGGCGGGTGTGATCGTGGTCGCCGCGACTGTGGCGACCACCGGACTGCGGCGCGGGCAGTACTGGGCAGCGGTAACCACGGTCGTGATCACCCTTGGACTTCCCAGCGGCTTGTTCGCGAGCTTTCTTTCTGCCTCAACGACTCACATCGCGACTGCTCTCGTGGTACTCCTGGCCTTCCTTGGCTTGAGCCAAGGAAGGTTCGGCTGGGGTTGGTGCGCCGCGGTGACGATGCTCGCCGCGGGTCTTCTCAGTGATCCACTGATAGTGGCTTATGGAATATTGCCGACCCTCATCGTGGGCATATTCGATAGCGTCCGATCTCGAAAATGGTTGACTGGTCTGTCGACTGCTTCAGCATCGGTAGCGTCGATCGTCTTCGCCGTCGTCGTGAGGACCATCGCGGATCACCTTGGCACGTACCAGATAGTCCCGGGGACGCCCTCTGCGCCACTGATCCAGATGTTGCACAATGTCAGAGCTATTCTCCCGGACTCACTTGCGCTCCTGGGTCTCGGTAGACGTTTTTCCGCGAGCCACGTACCCTGGGAACTGGAACTCTTCCGAGTCTTCGGTGCCCTCACGATTGCGGCGGGACTCGCCGTTGGTCTGGCGTGTTGGCTGAACGATCTCTTGGTTCTCGGCACCGTAGGCGTCGTCGTCACGTACGTCGCACTGCGCGCGGACGCAGGGGGTCTGCGGTATCTTCCCGTGGGCGTCGTATTCGCCTCGATCCTCGGCGCGATGTTGGTCGGCCAGATGGTAGGCCTGTTAGCGCTCTCGCGCCTCAAGTACTTGACGGCGGGACTTGCGATGATCCTCCTCGGAAACGCCGCCTGCGCAGGATTCTTCCTGAGTCGACCTTCGCCGGTTTCCCCCTTTCCGCTCCTCAGCAACTTCCTCGTCAGCCACCACCTTGAGCGCGGTGTTGGCGACTACTGGAGCAGCGCCCCCATCACGGCCTATTCCAGCGGGAAGGTCACGGTTCGACAAGTGGTGCCCTCATCTCAAGGGGGGATCTCGCCGTACCTCGTGTTAGCCAAGAGCACCTGGTACTTTGGTAAGTTCCAATTCCTCGTCTACGACGTCTCGACACTAACGGGTCGATTGATTCGCGAGGCGCCGGGTTTCCCTTTCGCCGACGTCGACCGAACGTATCGCGAGGGACCCTTTCGCATCGTCGTCTGGCGCCACGCGACTTCCACGTATCGCGAGGGCCCCTTTCGCATTGTCGTCTGGCGCCACGCGACTTCCATGGCGGCTCTCGCGCGGGGTGGGCCGTGACTGCATACCATCTGCTCCCGCGTTGATCCTCGCCGATCAGCGGTACTTCTGGCAATCGCAAAATAGACTAATCGCCAGCGAAAGTATTGAATAGTCCGTGAAGTAACAACCACGTGTCCTGTGCGACGTTCAGCGCAATTTTCGCTGCCCTGAGCTCTCGAGTGCGCAGCGCCTGCTCGTGAAGGTCATCAGAAGCGATGATGTTCTCACTTTGAATTTTTTGTCCCTCAAACGCGTCATCTCTTTGCTGGCGTCCCACCGTTGATGACGCTGTGGCAGTCGCGTTGACCCCGACGGCGTCGAGCAAGCCGGAACGGTTTTCACCGGACCGATTCACCCGTTGGCAGAGTCAAGGCTCGTTGCAATCAAGTGCGTCGCGAATGGTTCCAATTCAGAGTTTTAGGGAAAACAGTGTGTGTCGTTGGTCAGCCAGATCAACAAGGTGTCGTTCGAATTCACGACCGTGGGTTTGCCCAGGGCGGCAGAGAAGAGTCGGTGTATCTTGCCGGGGTTGACGCCACGGAAGGCGCCGCCTTTCCAGAACACGACCGCCGTGACGTCGTAACGACGAAGGAACGTGCACAGGGCTGGCTGTACATTGACTTTGGCGTTAGGTTTGGGAAAGTTGATCTGCTCGCCCGAGATCTTGTTGGTACCAATTTGGGCCTTGATCATCGTCTCCTCGACGATTTTGGGCCTGAGCAGGACGGGAAAAGATTCGCCGAAGTTCTTGCCGTTTTGTTCGGTCACGTAACCGCCAATGATCCTGAAGTTCATCTCGTCGGCCGCTTGCCAGCTCATTGCTTCGGTCCAGGGATCAAGGGTGAAGGGATAATTTAGAACGACGGAACCCGCGGGTATGGCATTGAGCGTGGCTGGAATATCGCTCGCCCAGGGAAGACGTTGGGTCGAGAGTGGGGCGAGGGGAAAGAGCAGTACCGCCGCGGAGAGCGCCAACGCCACGATGCTGAGGTTCGCGAGACGTGTGCCAACCGAGCCCGTTCGGTGGCCCGAAGCATCGCGTAAGAAGTGTTCTGCTCCAACGGCGACGGCAATGACCGAAAAGAGGGCCACGAGAAAGGAAAATCGTGCCGGCACAATGTTGCCAAACAGGGGAAAGTGCACTAGGAGAGCCTCGGGTAAGGGAAAGTGCGTTGCCTTATTCTGAAAGGCGAGTCGGGACCCAAGTGAGAGGACAAACGAGAACACAGCGAGTACGGCGGCGTAGAGGACGATTCGGTCCTTTCGCCAGCGCACGCTGAAGACCGCGAAGAGCATCACAAAGGGCAGGCTCAGGTAACCAGCATTTTCGGAGAAGTTTCCCCCCGCGAACCGGTACGCAATGACCGCAAGTGAGAGCGGTGCGATGAATTGATTATCAGTCGGGATAATGGGTTCGAGTAGGTCGCTTCGAAAGACTTGGAGGTTGTTCGAGGGATAGACCGTACCGACGAGGTGTCCCGGTGCGAAGAACATTGCCCAGATCAGATAACCCGAGACCGCGAGGAAGACGAGCAGCGCGAACGGTAGAGCCCGAACGAAAGGCAGAAGCCATTCGGTCCGGTGACGCGGCGAGAAGAGAACGAGCGCAACGAGCCCGATGAGTACGACCAATCCCATCATCGCCAGCAGTTCAGGGTTGATCAGCGCTTGGGCGCCTGCGAGGGCACCGAGAAGTAGACCCATGCGTACGGGGCTGCGACGGTGGACGAAAAGAAGTTCGTAGAGGCACCACGCAATGAGCGGAGGAATGGGTACGAAGACCAAGTTCAGGTGATTCTGGCCTTGATCGATCATGTAGGGACCGAAGCCGTAGACCAGACCACCGAGGAAGGCCACCCAAGTTCGAGTCCAGTTGCGTAGTACCAAGAACATGGCGCCAGCCGAACTGGCGAACGCCACGCGAAGTAAGAGATTGAAAGCGGCGACTGGACCGAGGGTAAGAGTGAAAGGAGCTGCGACAATCCCCAGCAGCGGCACCGACGTCCCATTAGCCAGGTCGACGCCGAGGGGGTAATCCAGATAATTAGTATGAAATATATTCATGCCGTGGCGCATGGCATACGCAATCCACTCCAGGAACCACGTCATCTGCGCGGGGTCGCCAAATCCGCGCTGATAAACGCCCGCGGGGAGGGTATCGGCACTCCAGGGTGGAGAGGGCCAAAAGAGCCCGACGGCGAGAATTGCGTACACACAAAGCAGAATCCAGAGGATCGTTCGTCTTCGTTGGTGGAGCGCTGGGAGGCCCCGAGCCGGTTTCAAAGTAACCGGCTCGGGGCGCATGCCTGCATTCTACGAAGGAGACACCAGGATCATTGGCTCTTTGAGTCGCTTCGTTTCCCCGTTTGGCCACAATCTGATAGCGAGCGAGCGGGACAATCTCCAGAGCAAGAATCGACATCCGGCTTCGAACGTGGTGAGGTGCACACCCAGAACGAGCCCGATGCGGGCCGCGTCGCCACTTTGCCCTTGATTGTCACCTGGTCTTCACGAACTTTCGTTAAAAGACCCATAAATTCAAAGGGGTTGAATGCATCGAATTTTTACCACCATGGGTTAAATTTCTAATGTTGAGACTGTTCGAAGAATTGGATTGAGGACTCTGGGAACATTCTTGACGAGGCCCGATATTGGGGCCTTTCGCATCACTGGTACATTTGAGTCAGAAAGAATTAGTTAAAACTGGGCTAAATGATTAGCCAATTCCCCCCTCGAGACTTTGCGAGCGGGGGAGATAAGTTGGAGAGTCGGTGCTCCATGAAAGAAAGGGCAACACATGATTAGTACGTACAAGAGGCTGAAGCGACAGAGGGAAGTTGGAGAACTTGAGGGTGGCTTCACCTTGATCGAACTTCTCATCGTTATTGTCGTCCTCGGCATCCTCGCCGCGGTCGTGATCTTCGCTTTGGGCGGAATCACCGGCAAGAGCGCAATCGCCGCCTGCCAGGCTGACGGCGCTACCGTATCGACTGCCCTCGCCGCGTTTGACAACGAAAACCCAAGCTTGACGGCTTCGGTGACGGAAAGTCAGTTGACGGGAACCGCATTGGGCGGGCCTTACATCCAGTCGTGGCCGAATAACCCGAGCCACTACGCTTTCACCATTAGCAATGGAACTTTGTCAGTCGCGACGACGTCGCCGTTTACGACGTTCACGCAGTACACGGGGCCGCAGAGCTGCACCGGAGTCTCTTGATTTCTCGCGGTTTGCTTTCCTAGGTTCCAAGATGCCCGGCGTTCTCGCCGGGCATTTTGGTACCCTTGACCAAGGACAGGAGTATCGATGAGTGACACTCGGCTGAATGGGATAAGTCCGTGGTTGGAACACCTTTGGGAAAAAGGTGGGACCGATCTCCTTTTGTCGGCGGGTTCAGCACCTCGTGTTCGCGTCGATGGAAAACTTCGGCCACTCGAGGGCGTCGCGCCCCTTACCGGCGATCAGATCACTGACATCGCCATGCCCCTGCTCACTGACGGGCAACGTGCGATCTTCAAAGAAGAGCTCGACGTTGACTTCGCCTTCTCGTGGCTGGACCGGGCGCGTATCCGAGGCAATATATTCACTGAGCGTGGCGAATCGGCACTTTCGCTTCGCGTCATTCCCGCGAGGATACCGACGTACGAGGATCTTGGTTTGCCGCCAGCTGCCAACTGGGTCGCCGAACAACCGCGTGGCTTCGTCTTGGTGACTGGACCCACTGGCTCGGGAAAGTCTACGACGCTCGCCTCGATCATCGACAAGATCAATGAGACACGCTCCTTGCATATCCTTACGATCGAGGATCCGGTTGAGTACGTGCACCACCACCGCATGTCGGCCGTCTCTCAGCGCGAGATCGGACTGGACAGTCCGAGTTTCAATCGTGCACTTCGTTCAGCCCTGCGCGAGGACCCTGACGTACTTCTTATCGGTGAGATGCGCGACATTGACTCGATCCAGATAGCGCTCACGATGGCCGAAACCGGCCACCTGGTCTTTGGCACTTTGCACACCAATGACGCTCCTCAAGCGATTGACCGCATCATCGATGTGTTCCCTGCCTGGCGCCAAGAGCAAACGAGAGTGCAATTGGCCGCGTCACTGAGCATGATCATGGCCCAGCGTCTGGTGCCACGCATCGGTGGAGGCATGGTGGCCGCTTTTGAGGTGCTCATTGCGACGAACCCGGTGCGAAACCTAATTCGTGAGGGCCGATCGAACCAGTTGTCCAACGTGATGTTGACCGGAGCCCAGGAGGGAATGATCACCCTCGAGTACAGTCTCGCCAGTCTCATCTACGACCAGATCGTGACCTACGAGGACGCCATGGCCGTGACTGCGCACCCGAAGGACTTGGTACGCTCCATAGAACAAATGGAAATCCTTCGATCTAGAGCGTAAGGGACGTCATGAGTCCCCAACGGGGTCCGGTACTTCCGTACAAACTCGTTGCCGGCGTCACGCCCGTGCGTCATAAGTGGTTGGTCGCGAGCGCGAAGATGGCGGGATCCACTTTCGCGCCCGAGGAAGTGCAGATTTTCGACTCGTTTCGCGAGGTAGTCGATATGCGCCCTGGATTCTCGGCCATTGTCGTGAACGCCCCCATCGGATACCGTGACAAGCAGAGTGATCCCCCGCGGCAGTGCGACGTTGTCGCGCGGTCGCTACTCGGTCGTCGTGCCATTACGATCCGGCGCCCGCCCTCGCGAGAAGTCTTGAACCGCGGATCGTCGCTGCCGAGCGATCACCTTGACGCGGTCACTAAGACCATGCTTCCGGTGATTGTTGACGTGTCACTGGAAATGTCCTCGTATCGCCAACGCACCGTCTATGAGGGCTCGCCCGAGTTGAGCTACTACTTCTTGAACGGCGAGAAGCCGCTTCGCTGGTCCAAGATGCGCGAAGAGGGTCGCCAAGAGCGTCGAGACTTGCTGGTGAAGGCCCCCGGAATTGAGCGGATTATTGACGCGTCACTCAAGGGAGTTGGTCCTCAGCATCTCTTGGATGCGGCGGTCTTGCTCATTTCGGCACGTCGCGCGCAGGTTCACGCGGCCAAGAGGATTCCACTTCATCCCGAGTGGGACAGCGAAGGCATTCGCATGGAGTGCGTGTACTGACTCTTTGAGGAGCGAGTCGTTACCGCGCGGCGCTAGAAGGGTCCAGGCGGGTCATCAAGCTGGCGGGTTGACATTCTCGTAGACGTAAAGATAGTGCCGCTCGTACACGAGGCGATAGTGGACATTGAACCACGAGGTAAGGACGGTGTTCCACGGGATGCGCGACACCTGAGGATAGGGGATCACCACGTACCGTGACTTCTCGAAGTAGCCGCGCCATTGGTTTACGAAGGCGCGAGAAGGCTTGCCCCATTGTTGATGTGCCGCGAGCCACATGCCGTCCGGGTCGATGACGTTGGGACAGTTCGGATCTGTCGTCGCAAGGCGGTTGGACAGGATTCCGTACGAGACGTCGCTATAAAGAACGCACGATCCGACAGGTACGTATTTGGATTCGATCTCTATCCACGGTGCGTAGGTCCCGTAGGCCCAGTCGAAGGTCGTATATTGGGTGGTATCCCACAAGACCAGTCCTACGAGGAGTAACGGGGCTGTCACGCTGACCACAACTCGAACCAGCGAGCGAATGGAGTCGCGAACATCGATCGCCCGCACACGCCGGGCCACTGGTCCCGTTATCTCCGCGAGTGCAATCGCCAGAAGGCCTACCAGAAACGGGGCCGGAAAATACGCGTAGTAGCTGTAGAACTCGTGCGAGAGAAGCACGGCGCCAACGCTGAGAATCGCGCTTACGAGCAGGAAGTCCTCGACCAGATCGCGGTGCCGATGTCTAAGGAACGCAATGCCCACGAGGGTGACGAATACCGCAAAAAACGTGATTGCTTCGCCGTTGGTAGTGATGATTCGGGCCGTGGAGAGCCCCGTCAAATTGATCATTCGCCCGAGAATGGACAGATCGTTGGTCGGATTGGCGCCCCGCGAAAGTTGGGCACCGACGACTTGGGACAGGAAGTCCCTCGGAGAAGCCACGAAGAATGGCAATGATAAGACGCCAAAGGAGGCGATCGCTCCACCCGCGAGCGCACCGACCTTCGCCCGTCCGCGCGGTAGAAGTAAGAGCGACAACGCGAGAAGTGGAAGCAAGGCCCACAGCTTCACCAAGACCGCGACGCCAAAGAAGAGTCCAGCGAGAGCGAACATCGAGACCGAAGGCCCTCCGTCGCCCTTCTTTTGGCATGCCACCAGCGCACCCACTAAGACGAAGAACACGCAAAAGGATTCGAGCATTACGGCTGAGGTTTCGAGGAACGAGACAGGTACTAAGGCGAGTCCGGCGCCCGCGATGATCATCGCGACTCGACCACGCTGGCGAACCAAGAAGGCGACCATGCTCGCGTTCGCCGCACACACGAAGCCGCCCAGAATCCGCGCAACGATGAAACCGTCGTGCGTGCCAATCAAGCGACTGAGGAGCGTCACCGGACTGAGCAGGAGCACGATACCGGGGGGTTGAACGAAAACGAAGTCGCGATAGGGCATGACGCCCGAGACGAACTTGTAGGAGGCGGCGAAGTAGACGCCAGAGTTGTAAAGGGACTGTAGTTCGGGCACCGAAAGTTGCCACAACGAGATGCCGAGGCTCAAGAGGCCCACGCCGAGCACGATAAGCGTTCTTTGGGACCAGAATGGTCGAAGCGTGACTCGTAACGGCTCGTCGACAGAGGACTGGCGTGGATGTGGGTCTAGCGACAAAGGGCATCTCGCTCGCGTCGCGGCGAACTGTGACCAAGGTTCATGGCGGGTCTACAGTTTTCTTGCTTCAGTACGGGCGTCGGGAGGTTCCAAAGCTTTCGTGCGAAATGGCACGGTGAGCGAAGTGGCGGCTGCAACACGTTCGTTGGGATAGGACAGCGCGAGGGTGACCAGGAGCGATCCGATTACGAGCGCGTAGTACGCCCACTCACCCATGTAGAGATAACTCACGACCGAGCAGAAAAGCGCTAAAAGCACGGCGAATGCCGTACGCCACCACACCTGCTGAAAGGCGACCAGTAGGGCAACGACGAGGGCGGGCAGCAGGTAGTAGGGCGTCATTACCGATTCAAAGACACAACGGAGGGATAGTGCGACGGCGATCCACCACACCGCGAGCAACACGTTTGGCCTTCGTCGCAGGAGGAGACCACCAATGGCGACGGCAACCAACAACGCCAATGCCCGCTGCGGTCCAGCGGCGACGAGGTGGATGGCTCCCTCGCCCGTGTTGTGCTGGATCACGGCACCTCCTCCGCCCAACAAGGGCGTCTGTTGAACCGAGAAGTTCGAAGCGTAATGTTCGACTGGGAGACGTGGTGCGAGGGCCAACCAAGGGGTCGGATGGTCGAGGCTGGGTTCGTTGGGTTGTTTTAGTAGCGCTGACGTCGTTGGTCCCCAATCTCGAATCAAGGGAGCCAGCAACAACATCGCCGAGGGTAGGACGACTTCACTGATGACGGGAGGCCAGTATCGCAGTGGCGTCAAGGCGAACGCAATGGGCAACACGAGAAGGACCAACGGCTGAAACGCGACCGCAAGACCGAGAAGGAATCCTGCGCGGAGCCACTTGCCATGAAAGGTGGCGAGGACTCCATAGAGAGCGAGGCCGACGGCGACGGTGTCCTCGGGGTGTCCCCAGTACGCCACGACTGGCAATATCAAGAGTGCCTCGATCGACACGAGCACCCCGCGACGTCGCGTAGAGCTATGGAAGTATTTTGCCAGCGCGTCGAGTGGAAAGAGAAGGAACCCGCCCAGTAGTAGGTCAACGGGTCCAAGTAGATACCACATCGTCGGGCGCACGAGGTACCAGGGAATGCTTGACGAAAGGTGTAGCGGATTCTGCAGCATCGCGAGAGGTGTAAGAAGGACTGCGATGCCGGGGAACGTCACTAACCCCGTGTGGGCGCTGTAGATCTCCTCTTCGGAACCCCAACCCACGTAATGGGCGTCTCGAAACGTCGCCCACAGGTCGGCTGGCGTAATCCACTCGTTCAGATGTTGTACGAGAGGGTCCCATTCGAAGCTGAAGGCCAAACCAATAATCAAAATAGCGAACGCGCCGGCGATCGGCCACACGTGATCTTTGACCAATCTTGACGCAACTCGTGCGTCAAATGGAGCAGGACGCGAGAATTTATCTGTCCTCGTGCGGTCCCTTTTAAGTGCGACAGAATTCATGAGTGCTCACTCATCGTCGTTTAATAAATCCATGGCGATCGTTCGGCGCGACTTCCAAACTGTAAACGAATGCAATCAATATTCGTTCGTGTCGTTGGAAAATCTCTAGATCGGTAATCAAAACTTGTGCAGTGTGCGGGTTGGCTCGCACTGGTGAGCGTCAGCATTGGTACCGGCTGCGCAACGAGTCGCGCGCTCTCGGGTCCTTCATGGTCCAAGCGTACTCGTGGGTGTTAGGGCCAACGATCACGGGCAAGGCGAGAGAAGTGGGTGAGTTTTGCTGATTCACCCCGTGGTAAGAGTGCTCTTAAAAATGAAGTGATTGGAAGGGTGACAGTAATTCGGGCCCGGCGTAGATTGCAATAGCTGCTCCCGCAGACAAAAACACTCCGTAGGGAATGTGTTGATTCCGGGCCAAACGTTTCGTCGCGATGAGCGTGATGCCGATTCCGGCGCCGATGAAATTGGCGAGGAAAAATCCGAGTACCGCGTAGCGCCAACCGAGCCAACCGAGTCCAAGTCCGAGCACCAAGGCGAGACGCACGTCGCCGAAGCCGAGGGCTCGAGGACTCGCGACGTTCATCACGAAAAACAGCGCGTACCACGAAGCAGCGGTGATGCCAGCCACAAGAAGACGGTGCCACTGGTGATCGAGTCCCGCCGCGAGCGCCAACAGAGCGACCATGATAAGGATGGTCGGATACACGATTCGCAGTGGAAGGAGCAATTTCTCAACGTCAATGTAGGAGAGCGCCAACAAAGCCGCGAGCATGACGAGGTACGCCGGCAATTCCCATTGCCAACCCATGCGCGCAGCCGCTCCGGCGAAGAGCAGGGCAGTTCCCAGTTCGACGAGTGGGTAACGAACCGATATGGGGGCCCGACACGCGCGGCATTTCGCGCGTAGTAAAAGCCACGAGATGACCGGTATATTGTCGCGCTCGAGAATAGGCGCGCCGCAGTTCGGACAGCGCGATCGCGGCGTGACGATGGACTCGTGGCGCGGGACTCGGTAGATGATGACATTTAGGAATGAACCAACCAAGAGCCCGAGCGCGGTACACCCGCCAATGAGCAGACCAAGCAATTTGTCGACTTCCTTCGTCCGTGCACTTCGCTAGGACGACTGTAAGGGAGTTGCCCTTTGGTCGTGACGATGGGCGTGCTTAGGAGTCAAGTCTGGCAGCGAAGGGTCAAAGTTGCGTACTTGCGGGTAATCCTTCAACTAGAGCGGGCGTCATCGATGGTCCACTCCATAGCAAAGCGTGCGTCTTATGACGTCGCTCTCGGTGGGCGCGTACGGACCAGTTGGACAATCCCCCAATTTCGGGACAAGTCAAGTTAAAGTTCCAAAGAAGTTAGCAATTTTGCAACGGGTGCGTAAATCAAGGGTAATTGAGAGGATCGCAGGTGGGAAACGCAGTTAGTCGGCGCTATCGATACGGCTCAAGTTTCGTAGACCAGGCGTCGGGCATTCGATTCGAGGGCCACCACCCCTTCGAAAGGCCTGACCTCTGGCAGGTCTACCTAGACGGCGCTGAAGGTGTCTACCGCACCTGGGGCTTCGAGGACACGCTTCGGCGCCGAGACCTCGCCGCAGGCAAGGGTGTACCCCTTTTCTTTCTGGCGTTCAACGAGAGCGACGAGGCGGTTGCTGGGGTGAGGATTCACGGACCCCTCGAGGGTGCTCACCAGGCGTTTTTGATGCAAGAGATGGCACAATCGACCGAGATCGACCTCATCCGTGAGACCATAGACGCCGAGATTCGTTACGGTGCCATTGAAATCAAGGGCGCTTGGTCCAAGGGCGGCGCGGTCCTGGGCGTCCAACTTATCTTGCCGATCACTCGCTGCTTCATGCACGCCATGAATTGGCTCGGCGCCGAGTACGCCGTCGCGGCAGTTTCTGATCGATTGCTACCGGTGGGTCCGCTCACGGGTGGCACCGTCATTGGCACGACGTCAGTTCCCTTCCCCGACGAACGTTACCGGACCATCGCAGTGCAGTACCGGCGCTTGCAGAGTTACGAGACGAGTCCCCCGGATAATCAGCAGGCACTCCGACTCGAAGGCGAACAACTCGCACGTGGCCCCGCCACGGTTGGGGTCGGAACCGTCAACCAGAAGACTGCTGCGATGCAGTCACGACGTCCTCTCGTGCTCGACGTCAGTCGACGTAGTGATCGCGAGGTTCTTCGAATTCTTCGTGAAGATGGAACACTGCAGCTCTACGACCAACTCGAGGAGCAGCGTCACCAGCTCACGGAGATCAAGCCATCGCCGACTCGCCAATTGACAGATGAGTTGCCGCGTTGGGTGTACTACCCGTGGCGCCGCGCCGCGGTTCGCCTCCTCGGTCCGCGCTCATTCGCGGCGCTGCGCTTTGACCGCAATCACAACAAGATCACGCGAGAGGAACAGTCGAAGTTACGCACGCTTCGCGTGGGTGTTGTCGGCTCAAGTGCCGGCCACTCAATAGCCTACTTGCTCGCGATGGAAGGACTGGTGGGTGAACTGCGGCTCGCCGACTTTGATACGGTCGAGTTGACGAACCTCAATCGGATTCCTGGCGGTGTCCTGGACCTTGGGGTAAACAAAGCGGTCGTCTGCGCACGTCGAATAGCCGAGATCGATCCCTACTTGCGAGTGTGGACCAATACCGACGGTGTCACGAACGAGAACCTCGAAAGTTTCATGGACGGGCTCGACTTGGTGATCGAAGAGTGCGACTCGCTCGACATTAAGTTTCTCGTGCGTGAAGTTGCTCGTGAGCGCCGGATTCCAGTCCTTATGGAGACGAGCGACCGGGGCGTCTTGGACGTTGAACGCTTTGACTTGGAGCCCGATCGTCCGATCTTCCACGGTCTGCTTGGAGACATGACGTCAGAAAAATTGGCCGGGCTCACCCTGGCTGAGAAGAATCCTTACGTCTTGCGATTATTGGGCGCTAGCGAGGTCTCCTCGCGAGGTGCCGCATCGTTGTTCGAACTGGGTTTCACGATCACCGGTTGGCCGCAACTCGCCAGTGAGGTGACTTTAGGCGCGGTCACGATTGCGACGGCCGTCCGCCGATTTGCCCTGGGCGGTCACCTGCCTTCGGGTCGAGTCCGCTTTGACGTCGAAGAAGTGCTCTCTGACCTTAGGCCCGTCGAGATACCTCCAGTGATCGACGAGGAGTTGAGCACGCCCGCGCCGGTTGACCCACCCACACAAAGTACTGATCCGATCGACATCATCGTCGACGCGGCGCGGCGAGCGCCGTCGGGCGGCAACGTCCAGCCGTGGCGATTCGAGGCAGACGAGAATGAGATTCGCTTCTATCTTTTGTCCGAGCGAAGTGGCGTGGCCATGGACGTCCAAAATCGGGGTAGTTACGTCGGGGTGGGAGCGGCGGTCTTTAACGCACGGGTCGCGGCCGCCTCGCTGCGCAAGCTCGGCGGCGTGAAATTGTTCCCAAAGGGATACCACTCAGACCACGTCGCCACTGTGTTTTTGGGCACCGGGAGCGATCCGGACCTCGCTATCTTGCGTGACTCGCTCCAAACAAGAGTCGCCAATCGAAAGATGGGTCGCCCATCGCCGATCGATGAAAGTGTCGTTGCTGACCTATTACGCGGCGTCGAGCGGGAGGGCGGACGACTACGTTTTCTGATCAATCGCGACGTCATCGACGAACTCGCGATACTGCTCGCCGAGTGCGACCGGCTGCGCTTCATTATTCCCAAGATTCACAGTGAGATGATGGGTGAGCTTCGTTGGCCCGGTCGTGACTCGCTCGAAGAGGGCATGGATGTGCGCACCCTTGAGATGGAGCACTCCAGCCTGGGCATTATGGAACTCCTGAAGCGTACCGACGTCATGCAGCACCTCGTCGAATGGCGCGCGGGCCAGGCTCTCGGTCTTCGCACCCGCATATCGGTGGGCTCAAGTTCGGCCATGGCCATTGTCACGGTACCGAGGTCAGACCCGATGTGGTACGTGCGAGGCGGGGCCGCGATGGAGCAGTTCTGGTTGGCAACCGAGAAGGTAGGCCTCGCGGTCCAGCCGGTCGCCCCTCTTTTCCTCTACGCAACTGAGGAAGAGGATTTGATTGCGTTGGGCGGCGAGCGCCACCTCGATGAGATGCACCGACTCCAGGTGCGATTTCGCGACGTGTTGGAACTCGAAGACGGAGAGACCATGGTCATGGTCTTACGAGTCCTCCACGCCTCGCCACCGAGCGTTCGCAGTATTCGTCGTCCACTCTCAAGTGTGCTTACCCGTGACTTCGTTGCCGACGCGCACGTCGAGCACACCGCGAAAGTTGGAAGTCCGCTCAGCACGAACGGTTCGAACGGACACGGGGGCAATGGTTCAACGGCGACAGTAAATTCTTAGGAGTGAAGGAAGTGTTGATGCCTGTTTATTCAGACTTTCGCCTGATCAGAATTCATTTTCAATTAAAAGTTGACACTGCTATCCTCGGTGTTTATTGCCGAGGTAGTTCTATCTATCGGTATTTGAACTAACAAGCTCAAAGGCGAGGGCTGTGGGAAATTTTCGGCACGCGGATACCATGATGGTGGGAACCGAGACCCGCCTCATCGTCGAGACGCTCCGTCAGGTGACGCCCGGTGCCGAAATTGTTGCAGTCATCATGGATTCGGGTCGCAACATTCCGGGATTCGATTTAAAACCCCTGGTGGGTGAGGGTTCAATGGATGCCTTCGAAGTCATTCGCGAACGCGTCGAGGCTCAGTTGGCATTCAAGGAACCACTCGGTTCATTTACGTGCGTAATTGAGGACGTTGAATGGGGTGTACTCGTTGACGCGATTGAACTCCTCGAAGGGCAGATCATCGGGGCACTGATCGTCGCACGTCACGGTCGGGCGTGGTCGCAGAGAGAAGTGGCCCTCACGCGCGCCTTCGGCGGGGTGTTCAGTCAGGTGGCGACGATCGCAGTGCGTGAGGACGCGCTTCTCCAACAGCGCAGTCTGGACGAATTGGTCAGTCAGGTCGCCGAGCGCCTGATGTCCGCTACCGCCTCAAATCATGAAGAAGTCCTCACTTTGACGATGAAGACGGTCGCGGAATACCTCGACGCGGACGCGGTGTTCTTGCGGCGAAACGACCACGCGCGCGACCTCAGTGTGCTGGTCGCGGAGTGGCCGGTTCGCGAAGACATACCCGATCCCGATCCACTTGGCGAGGTGCGTTTTGACGCTGACCCGATCTTCATGGCGACCAAGGACCTGAAGGAGCCGTTCTTGCCTGGCCTTGAGGACACGTCCAAGGACTACATGGAGCGCGTTCAAGAGGGTTCGGGAGAACAGAAGATCGCCGGCGCGGCTGTACCGCTGCTCTTAGGTGAGACGACTTGGGGCGTGCTCGCGTTCATCCACTTCGAACTTCGAGTGTGGGTACCCGCGGAGATCAACGCACTTCAGGCGGTGGCGTCGATGATCATGCAGCTCCAGGCCCGAATCGACGCCGAGGAACGCACCGCCTATAACGCCTACCACGACGATTTGACCGATCTTCCTAACCGGCGCGCGCTTCTTCGTGAGTTGAAATTGCGTCTGGCGACACGCCGAGACACCGCGGTCATGATCGTGGACTTAGACCGCTTCAAAGTCATGAACGACTTCCTCGGCCACGCCTCCGGAGACCGACTCCTGATCACGATTGCCGATCGCATTCGCACGAGCGTGCGCGTGGACGACTTCGTAGCGCGACTGGGCGGTGACGAGTTCGTGGTGCTTATTGACGAGGCCAGCAGCGAACTCGAGGTGGTCGCGAGTGCGTATCGAATCCTCGACCTCGTCTCGGGTTCAGTGAATATCGGCGGTCACCACGTCATTCACACCGCGAGCATCGGCATCGCCATCGCCGAGTCGGGCACGATCCAGTCGCCACTGGACCTGCTCAGTTGGGCCGACGCGGCGATGTACGTCGCCAAGGCCCGGGGGCGTAATCAGGCTGTTATCTTCGACGAGGACTTGCGTCAGGCCGCCAACGAGCGAACCAGTCTCGAATTGCTGTTGCGCGAGGCCATAGAGGGCACGGGCCTTCGCCTCCATTATCAGCCCGAGGTCGACCTGCGCACCGGTCGTTTGCTGTCGGTGGAGGCGCTGGTGCGATGGCAACACCCACTTCGGGGTATCGTCGCCGCGGCCGACTTTATCAAGATCGCCGAGGAGACCGGACTCGTGATCGACATCGGTCGCTGGGTCTTCGCTGAAGCGTGTCGCCAACTTGCTCTTTGGCGCGAGGAGTATCCCGAATTGCCACTCGTGGTGCGTGTCAATATGTCGCCCATCGAGTTCTCGGCGTCCGACCTGGTGGGCTTCGTCGAGAATTGCCTGGTCACCTACGGTGTGCCGGCGGACCTACTCTGCATTGAGATCACCGAGTACGCGGTCGTCGACGAACCCGAGAAAACCGCGGCGATACGACATGAGCTTTGTCTCAGGTATCACGAGTGACGCCTACGACCGCGCCATCGTCGACACGATCATCCGACTTGGCGCTGCGCTCGACCTCGGGGTCACCGCCGAGGGCATCGAAACTATCGAGATCATCGAGAAGTTGCTCGAACTAGGGTGTCACCGTGGACAGGGTTACCTCATCTCGCGACCAGCGTCCGCCGAAGACCTGGCACCTATGTTGAAGGCGGGCGGTGTCTCACCGAGCCTCTTGGGTGCTCCGGAACCGCTATCGCAACCGGCGAGTTCGTGATGAGTCTCGCGAACGAAGAAGTGGACAGCGGCGGCGACCTCGCCAGGGTATCGGCCTACGAGCCCTGGCTCTTCCAGTCGATGCTCGACGAACTCTCGATCAATGAATTGGGCATTGGTTTCGTGTACTCGGTGATGGAGAGCCTCGCCAAGCGCTACAGCCTGCGTGACGTCATCGTGAACCTGAGTCACGAATCGTTCGGAGCCCAGATGTTCCGTCTCGGCGGACAGGCCGTGAGCGCGGAGAAGGCAGCCATCATCGGTACCGAACCCGGGGTCTACTGCGACCCCGACATCGTGCCACCCGAAGAACTCAACGCGGTGAGAACAGCCTGCCAGCTTGCCCTGTCGCTGCATCTGGCTCGTTTCAGCGCAGCGCACGACCCGCTTACCAACATCGCGAATCGGCGAACCTTCGACAGCGCACTTGAGGCTGCGGCCGCGCGTAGCTCGCGCTATGGCTGGGCCTTTACCCTGCTCGTGATCGATCTCGATTCGTTCAAGAACGTCAACGACACGCTCGGCCACGCAATCGGCGATGACCTGCTGCGACAGTTCGGCGTGGCGATGCGACGCTCGGTTCGCAGTGGTGACGTGGCGGCTCGCATCGGCGGCGACGAGTTCGGAGTCATCTTGAGTAACGCCGACGGATTCGAAGCGACGGGATTCATCGACCGACTGCGCTGTAACCTCAAGGCCGCCAGCGAGTTGCTGGAGTTCTCGGTCGGCACCGCGACCTCGCCTCGCGACTCCATCGATCCGACCGAACTCTTCCGCCTCGCCGACGCTCGCCTCTATGAAAAGAAGGGATTGGCGCACACATGATGTCAGCAACCGACGAAGACCTGGAACTCGAACTTCGGTCGCTCCCGGGCGTGCTCAACGTGGAGATTCGTCACCTCGAAAGCGGCGAGGTCGACGTGGTGACTTTGATCGTCAACGGCCACGATCCCGCCGCGATCCGGGTCATGGCCAAGCAGATCGTCAGTCTCTACTCGGCCGAGGGTTCGGTCGTCGTCGAGGACGCCACGACCGCTTTTCGACCTCGAGCGGCCGAGGCGATTCGGGTAAGCCTCGTAGGCACGAGCTTCGACCACGAGACGGGTCGCTGTGAGGTGGAGCTCAATTACGGCGGGCGCATCGGCATCGGCCATTCCGCGAGCGGCAAGTTGGTCGGAGGGGCCGAAGCGACGCTCGCCGCCCTGCGCGACCTCAATCTCAACGTGCCCTTCTACTTGATCTCGGTGCTCAACGTGGCAACGCCACGGGGCTGGCCGGTGGTCGTTACGCTTCGACCCTTCGCCAGGGATAACGACCTACTGGGCATCGCCCAAGGCGATAACGACGTGTCCTCGTCGGCTATGGCCACGCTCAGCGCGCTCAACCGAATCCTGCCAATAAGCAACAGCGTCGAATAGTCCACGAGGACACCCAGCTGGTGGGCGTCAACCTGGCTTGACAATCGTGTGTCTCAGTCGCAATGAACGGACCATTGCGTTCAAGGGACCCGTCGCATCGCCGTCGTACGAGAGACTGACGACCTTGCACCAGCAGGTCGGTGAGAATGTCACTACATTTCATGTTAGGTGTTCGCCTGGTTGTGCTGAGAGAGGGTAGATCGTGACTTCACCAGATTCATTCGAGCGCGACAAAATCGTCGCCGCCACGAGGACCATGGTTCGCGAGCCGTCGCGTGAGAATCTCCACTTCGAGGGTGTCGCCTTACGCGCCAACGTGAGCGTGGACACCGTCGAGTACTTCTTTGATTCCATCAATCAGTTGGTCGCTGAGGCGCAGTTGGCGAACTACACCGACTTGGTGAGCACACACCATTTTGTCATGACCAAGGTCGAGTCGGCACTGGCCAAGGAGGATCGTGACGCCTTCCTCTTCGCGGTTGAACAGAATCTGGATCTGGCCTGGGCCGCGGGTCAGATCGGTAATCGCTGGGGCATCATTGAGTTGCTCCACGACATCTGGGGTGACCCCTTTGTCCAGAGTCATTTCTGTGAACTGCTTGACGTGCAGTTCCAAGCCTGGATCAACATCATCGAGGGCGCGCAACGCCTGGGTTGGATTGACGTCGAGCTCAACGCGGCGTCAGTCGTCTCGATCTTCTGGTCCTCGTCGGTGGGTCAGTTCATCACGTCGGGATCATCGTTACTCAACTTCTCGCCCCAGGAGAATCGCGACTTCATTATGCGACTCTTGGTGCCACCGAGCCGCCAGTCGGCGCTCTGAGTCTTCGAAGACGATCCGTTTGCTACGCGCCGACGTAGTACTTGTCCACGACGTCCAGGGCGCGGTCCAGGCGAGCCAGTCCTTCGCGGGCCTCCTCGTCGGTGATCGTGCAGGGCGGCACCACGTGCAGCCGGTGGAAGTTGGCGAAGATGAGCAGACCCTCGTCGCGACACGCCGCGATCACTTCGTTCATCGCCGTCGAGCTCGCGCCGTAGGGGGCGAGCGGATCCTTGGTGGCGCGGTCGCTCACCAGTTCGAGCGCGAAGAACACCCCCTTGCCGCGTACCTCACCGATCACGTGATGCTTCTCGGCGAGGGCCGCGAGACCCGGGCCCAGCACCTCGTCACCGATTCGCTTGGCGTTCTCGATGACGTGCTCGTCTTGCATGGCCTCTATGGCGGCGACCGCCGCGGCGCAGGCGAGCGGGTGACCCGAGTAGGTGAGCCCGCCGGGATAGACCCGGTCGTTGAACGTCGCACAGATCGCCTCGTTGATCACGACCCCACCGAGGGGCACGTAGCCAGAGTTGACGCCCTTGGCGAAAGTCACCAGGTCGGGCTTGACGTTCTCGCTCTGGAAGGCGAACCACTCTCCGGCGCGGCCGAAACCGCACATGACCTCGTCGAGGATCAGGACGATTCCGTAGCGGTCACAGATCTCACGTACGCCTGACAAGTAGCCCGGCGGGGGCAACATGATGCCCGCGGTGCCGGGAATCGTCTCGAGGATGATCGCGGCGAAGGCGCTCGGTCCCTCGAACTGGATCGTGCGCTCGAGGTTCTCCAAGACGCGCTCGCACTCCTCGCGATCGGTGGTGGCGTGGTACACCGAG
>JBEKWQ010000018.1:0-15258 GCA_049512875.1 Acidimicrobiales bacterium | reverse complement strand
GTGGGTTGATCCCGACCAGGCGGTTCGCGTACTTCAGTCCGCCTTGGACCTTCTGGGCGCGAAGACGATCACCGACCTGGTCACGCGCGTGGACTTCGATGAGGGTCACGTTCGTGCGTTCAGCGCTTCTGGTGAATTTGTGGCCGAGCGAGGCCTGGTGGCGACGGGCTTCGCGGGGCTGCCACCGGGACTCTCGTCGAGTGCGGGTAACGCCGTGCGACCGGTGCGCGGGGTAACCGTGCGCGTGATGGGACCCGACCGAAGTAACGAGGCAACCGTTCGAGCCTTCGTGCGGGGTCGGGCTTTTTACATGGTGAGTCGACCGGGTGGGTACTGCGTGCTTGGCGCGACCGCCGAAGAGCGTCGTGAACCGGTGCTCGAAATGGGCGAACTACAGCGACTCCTTCGCGACGCCCTGGACGTGGTGCCGGCGCTCGAGGACGCCCACGTGCTCGAGCACCGTCTCGGGCTGCGACCCGCCAGTCCCGATCTAGAACCGTTCTTCGAGGTTCTTGGCGCGTCGGGTTGGGCCTGGGCCTCTGGTCACTACCGACACGGGGTCACGCTGGCGCCGATCGTGGCAGGAGAGGCGCTTCGTTTCGTAGAAGGCACCCCGTGATCACGGTGAACGGAAAACAACTCGACGCGAAGGACCTCAGCATCGAGGCGCTGCTAACGGACCTGGCGATCGAAACTCGTGGCGTGGCGGTGGCGATCAACGGCGAGATCGTGCGGCGCGGCGAGTGGACCCACGTGACCATTGTTTCCGGTGACCGAGTCGAAATTGTCTCGGCCGCGGCGGGCGGACTGTAGAAAGGAACGACGTGTCAACAACAGAACTACTCGAGGCGCTCGACGAACGCATCATCGAGGCGATCAAGGCCAAGGCGACCGGCGAGACGATTGCCTACCTCTGTGAGGCGCGCGCCTGGCTGACCAATCCCGAACAGCCCCACGGGGGCCACCGCCCCAGTGCGTGAAGGCCGCGGCGCTAGCATGGGCCGTTCGCGGGCTGTGGCTTAGTTTGGTCTAGAGCGCTCGGCTGGGGGCCGAGAGATCGGGAGTTCAAATCTCCCCAGCCCGACCAGGGTGTCGCGACGAGTGGGGACCGTGCGCCTAGTGTTGAGCCGTCTGGCGACCCTCGCCGACGGACGTGATCAACCGGAGGCAGCGTGCGCAGTCGATGGCTCGTTGGCGCGATGCTCGCGGGCGTGCTCGCCTGTCTCGAGGTCACGCTGGCGGCAGCGGCGGGCATCGTACCCCCGAACCACCCCGCGTCCAACGTGAGTCCCGTTCCGGCCTATTCAATCGTCAATAACAAGTCCTACCTCGTGGGCGGACCACTCCCTCCGTGCTGGACCTGGTCCCGATCGGGTCAGCTCGTTCCTCGCGCGTACGCGCCGACGTGCGTCAAGGACGAACTCGCCGCCACGAACCGGGCCCAGAGTGCCGAGGGACTGGGACCAGCGACGCTGCCGCGCACGTTCGCTCGCTTGAGTGCACCCGAGCAACTGCTGGTGCTGGTTGACATCGAGCGCGTGAGTCGTGGTGAAGTGCCCGTGGTGGGCGTGTCAGCCCGGCTCAACCAGTTCGCCCAACTCGGGGCCGCCAATCGTCAGGATCCGGAATTGCCGAGCCCGACGGATTATCCCGGGGCGACCGGTGGCTTCACCGCCAACTGGGCGGGGGCCTTGAGTGCCCTTGACGCGAACTACGTCTGGATGTACGGCGACGGTTGGGCGGGCGCACAGACCGACAACTACGACTGCACGAGCCCAAGCGCGTCGGGGTGTTGGGGCCACCGTGACAACATCCTCACCAATGGATCGCGCCTACCGTGCCTCGTGGCGACCTGCGCACTCGTGATGGGTGGCGGCTTCGTGAACGCGGGTGGTGGTGACGGATTCAGTTCGTACGCAGAACTCATTGTCCAAGTGAGCGGCGCCCCGACTGGTCTCTATTACACGTGGGCCCGGGCCGTCGCCCAGGGCGCCATTCCCTGACCCGTTTCGACGGCGTCGATCTCGCGGCACCGTCGACGATCGAGAAACCCTCGTCCCTCGACGACCTAGGCGGTGCCGTCAAAGAAGAAGCTCTTCTCAGTGGGTGGTTTCGCGGCTCGTGGCGCCCGCGTCGCTGCCCGCGACGAGTTGTGAGCGTACGCGAACGCCGAAGCGCTGTCCGACCTTGGGGTTCGTTTGTTTTGCCTGTTCGTGGGTCAATTGCACCCACGTGGCGGAGCCTCCTACGTTCTCGAGGACCACGCGTACCTCAAAACCGAGACGCACGACCTCCTTGACCGTGAACGCCTCGGCGGCGGCGTTTTCGTTGACGAGTTCGAGTTCGTGCGGACGATACGAGATCCCGCCGAGTGAGGTGATCGGACCGAGGAAGGACGCGACGAAGTCGGTCGCGGGATGGTCGTAGACGAACGCGGGCCGGCCCGCTTGTTCGATGCGGCCCTCGTTCAAGATCACGAGACGGTCGGCGATTTCCATGGCTTCGACCTGGTCGTGCGTGACCAGGATCGTCGTGATTCCGAGTTCTTGCTGCAGAGAACGCACCCAACTGCGCAGTTCCCCGCGTACCTGGGCGTCGAGGGCGGCGAAGGGCTCGTCGAGCAGGAGTACGTCGGGCTTGATCGCCAGAGCCCTCGCGAGTGCCATGCGTTGACGCTGTCCACCCGAGAGTTGATGGGGGTACTGGTCGGCGTAGTCCTCGAGGCGCACCAGACGAAGTAGTTCGTTGACCTGCTCCTGGCGTTGGGCGCGAGGCACCCGTTGTACCTTGAGGCCGTAGGCGACGTTCTCGCGCAACGAGAGGTGGCGAAACGGGGCGTAGTCCTGGAAGCAGAACCCGATGTGACGATCGCGCGCGGGTGCGTTGGTGACGTCCCTGCCCGCGAGCGAGACCCGTCCACTGTCGAGGGGCGTGAGTCCCGCGATGATCTTGAGCAAGGTCGACTTACCCGAACCCGAAGGTCCGAGCAGCGCGGTCAGTTCGCCCTCGTTGACCACGTCGCTGATGTCGTCAAGCACGAGACGTCCCCGGAACGATTTGGTGACGCCGCTATACGAAACTGCCATGACGTTTCCTTTCGAGTCGATGGCGCGCGACGCCAATGACGGTGAGCACCAGGACCGACACGAGGGCGAGCAACAGCGCCCCCACGAAACCCTGGTAACTGTTGAAATTCTCGAAGTTAGCCCCGATGTTGAGCGTCAGGGTCTGGGTGATCAGGGCGATGTTGCCCGAGACGATGAGTACCGCCCCATACTCACCAATCACTCGCGCAAGGGTCAGCGTGACGCCGTAGGCGGCGGCCCAGGCGATCGAACGCAGCGTGATCGTAAAGAAGATCCGCGTCGGCTTGGCACCCAGCGTGGCGGCAGTCTGTTCTTGGTGGTCCCCGATCTCACGCAGCAGCGGAATGACCTGGCGCGACACCAAGGGCAGCGAGACGAAGACCGACGCCATCACGATCGCGGGATAGGAGAACATGACGTGCAGACCAAGCGCGGCGAAGGTCGAACCGAACCAACCGTTTTGGGCGTAGGCGAGTTCGAGCACGAGGCCCACGATGATCGGCGACAGGGCGAGCGGCACGTCGATCACTACGTCGACGATCCGACTCAGTTTCGAAGGGTGACGCACGATCCACAGCGACACCCCGACACCGAAGAGCACGTTGAGCGGAACCGCGAGGATCGCGACCTTGGCGGTGAGCAGGATGGCCAAGTCCATCGCGTGATTGTGCAGCGCCGCCCAGAGTTGGTCCCAGCCGTGGCTGAAGGCCTGTTGGAACACGAAACCCAGGGGCAGCGCGAGTAGCGCCCCGACGTAAAAGATCACGAGACAGCGCAGGACGAGTGAGGGTCGCTTCATCCGCGCCTCGTCGCGAGTCGTCGCGCGACCACGTTGCTCGCGATCAGCACCGCGAGGGCGCCGACGAGGAGCAGGATCGCCACGGCCGCGGCGCCCGCGTCGTTACCCTCGGAGACCAGCGAATAGATGTACGAACTCGAGACCTCCGAGCGATACGGCAGGTTGTTCGAGATGAACACGACCGAGCCGTACTCCCCCAAGGCGCGAGCGAAGGCGAGGCCCGTGCCGGTGAGCAGAGAAGGGACGAGAGCGGGCAACGTGACCGTGCGAAATACGCGACTCGGTGAGGCCCCGAGGGTCGCGGCCGCGTCTTCGGCGTCGAGCGTGAGCGACTCGAGGACGGGCTGGACCGCTCGCACCGAGAAGGGCAGGGTCACGAACATAATCGCCACCGTGATGCCGATCCAGGTGCCGGTGATGTTGACGTGAAAGGGTGAACGCGGGCCGTAGAGCGTGTAGAACGTCACGCCAGCGACGACCGTGGGTAGCGCGAACGGCAGGTCGATGATCGCGTTCAAGACGCCACGGCCCGCGAAGCGGTCGCGCACGAGCACGTAGGCGGTGGCGGTGCCCGCCACGGCGTTAAAGCCCGAGGCGAGCAGCGAACAGGTGACGGTCAGTTTCAACGCATCGAGGGACTCGGCGCTCGTGGCCGCGTCCCAGAAGCCCCCTAGTCCGTGACTGAAGGCGTTGCTGAGCAACGCCGCCATCGGAATCAGCACCAGCAAGCTCAGGTAACCCACCGCGACACCCTTGGCGAGTGTCGAGCGTCCCTCGTTTAGTGGTCGCCCAGGGCGAATCGGCCGCCACGATCGTGGCGGCCGTTCGCTCGAGAGCTCCGGATCGTTAAGAAGTCTTACCGGCAAACTGCTCCAAGTAGGTCACGATCCCCGCTTTGGGATGGGTTGCGTCATTCTTCGCGAACGTCACCGTGGAACCGAAGAACTCCGGATCGATCGTGGGCCAGCCGTAGCCGCTCAGGTCGACCACCGTCAGCAGGTCGGTCTTGGTCTGGAACTCGGGGAAGTCGCTGCTGGTGGCGGCCCAGACGGACTTGAGCACCGAACGGTAGCCGAGCGAACCGAAAAGGGTCTGGCCGGGGACTGAAAACAGGTACTTGTAGAACGCAACGGCCGCCGGGTTCTGCAGACCGGTATAGGTAAGGGCCAGCGGGTTCTCGATCAACAAGGTCTGTGGTGGTACGACGACTTGAATGGCGTCACCCGCCTTCACCGCGGCGATGGCGTCATCCTCGTAGTCGAGCAGTACGTTGCCCGTGCCGGCGAGGAACGTCGACAAGGCCGCCGAACCACTCACGGGCTGGGCAATGGTGTTCTCGAGTATCGACTTGAGAAAGTTCTGCGCCTGGTCCGGGGTGTGCTTGGTCGCGATCCACGCGGCGTAGGCGGCCAACAGGTTCCACTTCGCGCTACCGGAGGTGGCGGGATTCGGGGTGACGATCTGCACGCCGCTCGCGGTCAGGTTGCTCCAGTTCGTGATGTTGAGGGGGTTGCCCTTGCGCACGATGAACACGACGGTGGAGTCGGTGACCATGCCCGGCGTCGGGTACGTCGTCACGGCCTTCTTCCCGAAGACGCGCGGATTCACGCCGCCAATCGAGTTCTCCTGGCTCGCCCAGTCCGCGGGCACGTGGTTCGCCTCGACGAGTGTGGCCATGTTCGATTCGTACGAGAGGTTCACCACGTCGGCCGGTAGACCGTTCACGACGTTGGTGGTCTCGGTATCCGAGGCGCCGATCGAGTTGGTGAAGGTCACGCCTTGACCCGCCGACGTGGCCTGGAAGGCGGTCTCTTCGGCCTTGAGAGCGGGTCCGACGACCGAGTAGCCCACGACGTTGACGTTGGTGGTACTCGACGCACTCGCCGGAATCGCGACACCCGCCGCGGTAATGACGGCGACGGCTCCGAGGGCCACCAGTCGGGGCCAAGGACGAATAGGGAAGTTCATGACAACTCGCTTTCTCTACTATTTCTAGTAACCAAATGGGAATAGTAATCTAAGTTAGTCGGTGGCCCCGGGGCACGTCAAGCACCCTGGTCGCAGGCGGTTCGCGAAAAAGCCGCGCTACTGCTGCTCGCGCCAGAGCCCCAATTCCTTGGCGGCCTCAGTTAGGGCGTCGCGCGCCTTGGGGTGCGCGACGTGCTCGATCAAGAGCCGAGCCTGGGCGTGCTGACTCCGTCCAAAGAGCGGTGCGATCCCGTTCTCGGTCACGACCACCGAGTGTTGAAAGGAAGTCGCGGGGACCTCTAACAACGGCAAGACGCTGGTCGTGGCGGTCTTGTCGTGCCAGGAGTGCAAGGCGAGGACCGATTGGCCCTGCGCCGAGTGCAACGCACCACCCACGAAATCTGGTTGACCACCGTAACCCGAATAGATCCGACCTCGCACGTAGCTCGCGTTGGCCTGGGCGTACAGGTCGATCTGGATCGCGGTGTTTATCGCCAGCATCAGAGGGTGCTCGGCAATCCGCGCCGGATCGTTTACGGTCTCGGTGCGTCGCATGACGAGGCGCGGGTTGTCGTGGGCCCATTGGTAGAGCTCGGCCGATCCGAAGAGGAACGTCGAGATGACCGGTCGCGAACGATCGAGTGCGCCCAGACGCTCGAGTTCCAACACGCCGTCACTAATCATCTCAGACCAGATACCGAGATCGCGCAGACCGTGCATGTGCGAGAGCGCCGCGTCGGGCAAGGCCCCGATACCCATCTGGAGCGTGCTGCCATCGCGCGCCAGGGTCGCGACGTTCGCACCGATCTGCAACGCGACGTCATCGGTCTCGCGCGTCGACGGCCCCGGCAGCGCCTGATCGACTTCGATCGCCAGATCGATCATGTCCAGACTCAATTCGCCGTCGCCACGCGTGTAGGGCATCTGAGGATTCACCTGGGCGATGACGAATCCCCCTCGCCGACGAACTTCTTCGATCGCCGCCGGCATGATGTTGACCTCGATACCGAGTGATACCTTGCCCCCTTTGGGCGCCGATGTCTGGATCAGGACCGCGTCGGGTGGCCGGTTGAGCGCGAAGAGACGAGGCACCAGCGAAAGCCGCATTGGCAAGTAGTCCATCGTGGGGTCGTCTCGTACTCCCGGTCCCACGAAAGGCGTCTCGGTCACCAGACCCTCGCGAACGGGCCAGCCCGCCTGAGGATTGAGCACGAAGAGGCGACAGCGTTCAAGGGTGGTGCCGAGGACGCGCAGCAGTTCGTGTGGTGTAGCGAAGTTGCCCGATACCGCCACTCGCGGCTGAGCACCCGCGAGGGACTCTAGTCGTCTGGCGATAATGGTCTCGCTCACGAACTCCATGGGAAACCTCCCTTCGTGTAGTCACGATTCTCGAGCCAACTTCAGTCTCGTCCCCTGCGGCGCCGTTCGACTAGGGCAGAACGTCACGCGTTTTACAACTGGATCTGGACACCCACGTTGCGCAACGATCCCAAACCCTCGATAGACGTCGTGAGGACGTCACCGGTCCTAAGGAATATCGGCGGCTTTTGGCCCTGACCAACTCCGTGGGGGCTACCCGTGAAGATGACGTCGCCGGGTCGGATCTCGACGACCGACGAGAGGTACGAGACCAGCTGGGCCACGCTGAAGACCATGTCGCTCGTGTTCGAATTCTGGTAACGCACGCCGTTCACCTCACACGAGATAGCCAGAGCGTTGGGATTGGGTACCTCGTCGAGCGTGGTGAGCCAAGGTCCGAACGGCGAGAAGTTCTCGTAGGACTTGGCGAGTGAGAACTGTGCCGGCTCACCGAGCATCTGCAATTCGCGGTTACTGAGGTCTTGGCCCACGCAGTAACCCGCGACGTAGGAAAGAGCGTCGTCGACCGCGACGTGGCGCCCGCGTCTGGCGATCACCACGACGAGCTCGGACTCCCAGTCAATCTGGGCGGACACCAGGGGAAACGTCGAGTTCGCGCCGGCGACCGATGAAGGGAACTTGGTGAAGACCATGGGCTTGGTGGGTAGGGCGAGCCCCATCTCGAGGGCGTGGGTGCGGTAGTTGAGCCCGATGGCGAATACCTGGCCGGGTTGGCGGATGACGGGTCCGAGGTCGGGGTCGCGCATCACGCGCTCCGGGGTCGTGCTCTCGGTGACGTTGGGTCGTTGTTCGTCGAGCCACGAACGGAGCGAGTCAAGTTGACCGACCAGAACGTCAGTCTCAGCGCTGAAGCGACCATTGGAGGCCTTCTCGACGTCAATGGTGCCTTGTTCGACCACGAGCGTGCCTCTCCCGTTCAGGTTGGCCAGTCTCATGATGCTCCTAGAATTTTTCGCCTCGCGGCGCAGGGTGACGCTAATTCTAGGGCGGCCCGTCCGCACCCTCGGAACGACAACGAGAACGCGGGTCTTCGCGCACGTCGCAGATCTTCGAAGAGTCCGGCAGCGTGAGCTTTCTGATGGGCCAGAAGCGAAGTAGGCCAGGTGCGGTCGGTAGAATTCGAGTGAGAGGTCGGCGTGAGAACCGACGTTCGCACGAGACCGCGAAATTGACTTGCCGAGAGAGGGTGATTCCGGTCACCGACTGGACACAGCATGGAGAAGAAGGATTCCTTCGTCTTACGACACCTCGCCGAGCTTCAACCCGAACTCTGGTGGCTCGACGCCGACCCGCTCGAACCCGCCCCGCACGCGGCACTCATTGGTGACGTCGGCGCTGACTTGTGCGTGGTCGGAGCGGGCTACACCGGACTGTGGACGGCGCTGCTCGCGAAGGAGCGCAGTCCCGATCGCGTCGTGGTGGTCGTCGAGCAGTACGAGACCGGCGCGGGCGCCTCGGGACGCAACGGTGGCTTCTGCTCGTCCTCGCTGACCCACGGCTTCACCAACGGCCTTCGACGATTTCGTTCCGAAATGCCCGTTATCGAGCGACTCGGTCGCGAGAACCTCGACGAGATCGAAGCGACCGTGCGTCGCTATGGCATTGAGTGCGATTGGGAACGCACCGGAGAATTACGGGTCGCCATCGCGCCCTGGCAGTTCGAGGACATGGCCGAGGAAGCGCGGCTGCGCAACGAGATGGGCGATCACGTCGTGGTGTTGTCGCGTGATGAAGTTCGTGCGCGCATCCATTCCCCGCTCTACGAAGGCGCCCTCTTCGACGCCGACGGCACCGCACTCGTCGACCCGGCGCGCCTCGTCTGGGGACTCGAGAGGGCGTGCGTGTCCCTGGGCGTGACGATCTACGAGAACTCCAAGGTTGACTGGCTCGAGGACGTCGACGACGCGGTTCGCGTGCACGTCCCCTACGGCGCCGTGACCGCTCACAAGGTCGCGCTCGCGACCAACGTCTTTCCCTCGCTCGTACGAAAGGCTCGTAAGTACGTCGTACCGGTCTTTGACTACGAGATCGTCACCGAACCTCTCACCGACGAGCAGCTCGAGAGCATTGGTTGGGCGGGCCGCGAAGGCGTCGCCGATTCGGGCAACCAGTTTCACTACTACCGACTCACCCAGGACCGGTCCATCCTCTGGGGTGGTTACGACACCATCTACAACTTTCGTGGCAAGGTGCAACGTAACTACGAGTTCAACGCCGAGACCTACGCCACGCTCGCCAGCCACTTCCTTGACACGTTCCCCCAACTCGCCGGCATCAAGTTCACCCACGGCTGGGGCGGGGCCATTGACACCTGCACCCGTTTTTCGCCGTTCTGGGGCACGTCGCATCGAGGAAACGTCGCCTACGTCATGGGCTACACGGGACTCGGTGTCGCCTCGACGCGATTCGGCGCCCAGACCATGCTCGACCTACTCGAGGGTCTCGACACCGAACGAACCCGGCTCACGATGGTGCGTAAGAAGCCGCTCCCGTTCCCGCCCGAGCCACTGCGCTGGCTCTTCATCCGCGTCACCCAGTGGTCGATCAAACGAGCCGACAACCACGAGGGCAAACGCAACCTCTGGCTGCGCTTGCTCGACGCGATAGGACTCGGCTTCGATTCGTGAGACCTCCGGTCATTGACCGGAGGTCACGTCCTAGTCCTCGTCGCCCGAACCCATGAGGTCCGAGATCATGTTCACGACCGTGGGGTCCATCAACGTGGTCACGTCACCCAACTGGCGATGTTCGGCCACGTCGCGTAACAGTCGACGCATGATCTTGCCCGAGCGGGTCTTGGGCAGTTCGGGCGTGAGGATTATCTGGCGAGGACGCGCGATCGGACTGATGACCTTGGCGACGTGCACGCGCAACTCCTCGATGACCTCGGTCTGGTCCTTGTCCTTGTCGTCCGCGGACAGCTTCAGGGTCACGAAGGCCACGATTGCTTGACCCGTCAGATCGTCGGTCGCTCCCACCACGGCCGCCTCGGCGACGGCGGGGTGACCCACCAACGCGTGCTCGACCTCGGTGGTCGAAAGACGGTGACCCGAAATGTTCATCACGTCGTCGATTCGACCGAGCAACCAAATGTCGCCGTCGTCGTCGCGCTTGGCGCCGTCGCCCGCGAAGTACATCCCCGGGAAGCGCGACCAGTAGGTCTCCTTGAAGCGCTCGGGGTCGCCGTAGATGCCTCGGGTCATCGAAGGCCAGGGCTTGGTGATCACCAAGTACCCGCCTTCACCATTACCCACCGACTTGCCCTCGTTGTCGACGATGTCGACCGAAATGCCCGGTAGCGCCCGCATCGCGGCGCCCGGCTTGGTGGCGGTGATGCCCGGCAGTGGTGAGCACATGATGGCGCCGGTCTCGGTCTGCCACCAGGTGTCGACAATCGGACAGCGACCGCCGCCGATGTTCTTTCGGTACCACATCCACGCCTCGGGGTTGATGGGCTCGCCCACCGTACCCAGGAGGCGCAGGCTCGACAGGTCGTGGCCCTTGGGGAACTCTTCACCCCACTTCATCAGCGTGCGAATCGTCGTCGGAGCCGTGTAGAGGATCGTCGCCTTGAACTGCTCGATGATCTTCCACCAACGGTCCTTGCCGCCTGAATCCGGGAGTCCCTCGTACATAATCTGGGTGACGCCGTTGATGAGCGGCCCGTAGACGATGTAGGTGTGACCGGTGATCCAACCGATGTCGGCGGCCGTCCAGCAGATGTCGGAATCCGCCTTCACGTCAAAGACGTTGAAGTGCGTGTAGGCGGCTTGGGTGAGGTAGCCCCCCGTCGTGTGAAAGATGCCCTTGGGCTTGGCCGTGGTGCCCGAGGTGTACATGATGAACATGGTCTGCTCGGCCGGGAAGAACTCGGGCGTGTGCTCGGTCTTCTGCTTGTCGACGATCTCGTGCCACCAGTGGTCGCGACCCTTCACCCAGTCGACGTCACTTCCGGTGCGCTTTACCACGAGTACGGCCTTCACGTTCGGACAGGACTTCAAGGCTTCGTCGACCGCGGGCTTGAGCGGACTGGCGGCACCGCGACGGTACGCGCCGTCGGCGGTGACGACGAACTGACAGTCCGAGTCGAGGATCCGACTCGACAACGCGTCCGCCGAGAAGCCGCCAAAGACGACCGAGTGCACGGCACCGAGTCGCACGATCGCGAGCATGGTGACGACCGCTTCGGGGATCATAGGCATGTAGACCGCGACGCGGTCGCCCTTTTTCACGCCGAGCTCGGTGAGCGCGTTCGCCGCTTGGGCGACGAGCTTCTGCAGGTCGGCGTACGTGATGGTGCGCGACTCCCCTTCGGCGTCGGCGACCCAGTGGTACGCGACCTTGTCGCCCTTACCCGCCGCGACGTGACGGTCCACGCAGTTCACGCTCGCGTTGAGTTCACCGTCGCTGAACCACTTCGCGAACGGCAGATCCCACTCGAGGGTCTTGGTTGGTTCCTTGTGCCAGACGAGTCGCTGCGCTTGCTTGCGCCAAAAGGCGACGGGATCGGCGTCAGCCTCGGCATAGATCGATGGTTGCGCGTTCGCCTGCTTGGCGAACTCGGCGCTTGGTGCGAAGCTGCGAGTCTCTTCGAGCCACGCTTCAAGTTTTGCTTCGGTCATGTTTTCCCCCACGCTCATACGTCGACGCGACGTCTATCGCGTCGACGAACTTCCCTAGTCTTTACTTCCGCCGTGACGACGCTCTGAATACGGTCGTCTCACTCCGTACCCGAGAGTACATTCATATCCCCCCAAAACGCCAACAGCGCCCTTGCACGAGGCAGGGGCGCTGTTGACTTTTGGGTCCGAGGTTAAGACACCATTGTGTCTATATTAGCCTCGCGGGCCCACCGGAAGTACAACTCGCTTGTGCGTCTCGTTGATGACTCCGGCCGCCGAGGCGTACCAGGCGAGGGCCGCCGTCACGATGCCGAGCCAGCCACCGATCCTCGTCATGTCCGTGTGACCCGCGCCCCAGGCGCCGATCGTCAGGAAGATGAAGGTCAGGGACAGGGCAATGAAGACCAGGAGAACCGCACTACTCGTCCTCAAGGCCGCCACGGTCATGTACAACGTGAAGATCGTCCAGGCCAGCAGGTAAATCCCCACTGTGTCGGTGCCCAAGGCTACGGGACCTCCGTGCAGCAGTAGCCACAGGCCGATCCAGAACGCACCGTACGAGGTGAACGCGAGAGCACCGAAGGTGTTCTTGCGCGCAAACTCCCACATACCGGCAGCGAACTGCGCGGTGCCACCGTAGATAAGTGCCAGGGCGAGGGCCGCGGCCACACCAGCACCCTTCCACAGGTTGGCGTTCGCGCTGCTCAAACAGAACGTCGTCATAGCGAATCCGGCAAGTCCTAATGGACCGGGATCCGCAACACTTTGTTCAGCCATTTAATTCCCCCCAGTTAAGGTTTTTACGAGCCACCGGGTTGACGGCTCAGATATGATTTAACACCCCCGTAACCAGCGCTGCAGGGATTGGAGGGCACAATCTTGTGAACGGAATCACAAAATTTCGTGACCTACCGCCTGGTAACGCTGTTCTCGCCCGTAGGAGCCGCCACTGAGAGAATTTTCAGTAGATAAAAGGGTTTTCAGGTTCTAGCCCACCGAAGTGTCGAGCGCGGCTCGCAACGAGCCAATGAACTGCTCGATCTCGCGCGCGCCACCGCCCTCGAGGATGATTCGCACGAGCGCCGAACCCACGATGACCCCGTCACTCACTCGCGCCGCGTCGCGCGCCTGATCGGGCGTGCTGATCCCGATACCAACGTAGGTCGGCAGGTCGCTTCGCTCGCGCACCATCGCCACGACCCGCTCGGCGTCCCCGGCGTCGGTGGCGCGACCGGTGACGGCCATGCGCGACGAGGCGTAGCAGAATCCCTCGCTCACGCTCGTCACGAGGGCCACGCGTTCGCGCGGCGTCGATGGGGCCACCAAGAAGATTGTCGAAACGTCGTGTTCGTTCGCCGCGCTACGCCACGGCCCCGACTCCTCCACCGTGAGATCGGGCAGGATCGCACCGCTCATGCCACTCGCGCGCAGGGTGCCCGCGACTCGCTCGAGCCCGTAGTGCAACAGAAGGTTGTAGTAGGTCATGGCGATCAAGGGCACCGACGTGGCGATCGTCGAGAGATCCGCCGTGATTGAGTCGATGGTCGTTCCCGCGTGCAGCGCGCGCATCGACGCCTCTTGGATGATGACACCGTCGAGCATCGGATCCGAGAACGGAATGCCGATCTCAATCGCGTCGGCCCCCGCGAGCACCGCCGCTTCGACGTGGCGCACCCAGTCGGGTGTGGCACCCGCCACGAAGTAGGGCACGAGCACCTTTCGACCGTCGTCGCGCAGCGCGCGCAGCGTCTTCTCGAGACTCTTCACGACTGGCCCCGAAGGATCTCGCGCACTTGGGCTACGTCCTTGTCACCGCGACCCGACAGATTGAGCAACACCGACGAACCGCGCGGTATCGAGTTACCCGCCTCCTTCATGATCCAGGCGACGGCGTGCGCCGTTTCGAGTGCGGGGATGATGCCTTCGAGTTCACTCAAGGTCTTCAGTGCACCCAGGACCTCGTCGTCGCCAATGGCCACGTACTCGGCCCGACCCGTCGCGGCCAGGTACGCGTGTTCGGGGCCAATGCCGGGGTAGTCGAGTCCGGCCGAGATCGAGTGCGCCTCTTCGATCTGTCCGAACTCGTCTTGGATGAGGAATGACTTCATGCCGTGAAGGACTCCTGGCGAGCCCTGGCCCACGGCGCTGCCCCCCGCCGCCTCGACGCCCACGAGGCGAGCTCGGGTGTTCGCGAACCCGGCGAAGACCCCCGCCGCGTTCGAGCCCCCACCCACGCACGCCACGACCAGGTCGGGACAGTCCACGCCCAGTTCGGCCAGTTGCCCGGCGGCCTCTTGGCCGATGATGGCCTGGAACTCCCTTACCATCAGGGGAAATGGATGGGGACCCATCACCGAGCCGATGCAGTAGTGCGTGTCGTCCACGCACGTCACCCACTCGCGCATCGCTTCGTTGACCGCGTCCTTCAAGGTCTTGCTGCCCGAGGTCACGGGCACCACGCGCGCACCCAACAATTCCATTCGAAAGACGTTGAGCACCTGGCGAGCCGTGTCCACTTCGCCCATGAAGACGGTGCACGAGAGTCCAAAGCGGGCCGCCGCCGTCGCGGTCGCCACGCCGTGTTGCCCCGCGCCGGTCTCGGCGATCACTCGACGCTTGCCCATGCGTTTGGTGAGGAGGGTCTGTCCCACCACGTTGTTTATCTTGTGCGAACCCGTGTGGGCGAGGTCCTCGCGTTTGGCGAAGAGTTGGATGCCGAGCGCTTCGGAGAGGCGCGGCAACGGCGTGACCGGCGTGGGTCGACCGGCGAACTCGCGCAGCACGCGTTGATACTCGCCGACGAACGAGGGGTCACGCCACGCCTCGAGAAACGCCGTCTCGAGTTCCAGACAGGCCGGCATGAGCGCCTCGGGCACGAAACGTCCGCCGAACTCGCCGAAGTGTCCTAACTCGTCGGGCGAGGACATGAAGTTCGTCGCGTCACTCACGTCGATGGACCGCGCAGGGTGGTGGTTGCCATCTGGACGAACTTAGTCACCTGGGCGCGATCCTTGACTCCGGGTGACGATTCGACGCCGGTCGCCACGTCCACGCCCCATGGCCTGACGCGTTCGATGACGCTTTGCACGTTCTGGACACTGAGCCCACCGGCGGCGATCACCGGAACCTTGAAGTGACGCTCAGCGAGCGCCTCCCAGGAGTGTTCACGACCACTGCCCGGCTCGAGACCGTCGAGCAGGACCGCGTCCACGCGGGCTTCGTCGAATTCGAAGAATTCGTTGGTACCTACGCCCAGCGCCTTGATGACGCCCAGTCCGCGCGCGCGCAGCTCCTCGAGCAGGGTGTCCCCGAGCGGACCGTGAATTTGAACCACGTCGACGCCACTGGCTTCGACCATCGCCACGACGAACTCACTCACGTCGTTACGAAAGACTCCCACGTG
>JBEKWQ010000017.1:0-15608 GCA_049512875.1 Acidimicrobiales bacterium | reverse complement strand
CGTACTTTCGGGCTTTCTTTCCTTCGAGCGCGTCGAGCGTAAGGCCCGCACCGCCCGCAACCCCCAGACCGGCGAAGCCATTCAGGTCAACGCGTCGCGCGCGCCAAAGGTTTCCATAGGTTCAACCTTCAAAAAGGCCGTCAAGAGCGCGATGTAAGGCATTCTTTCAACGAAAAACCCCCGGGCGAACCCGGGGGTTTTTCGTTTTAGGAGGAAAGCTCAGTCGACGAGGACGTCAACGAGCTTTCGGCCGCCTCGGTAGCCAAACTTCACGGTTCCCTCAGCGAGCGCAAAAAGAGTGTCATCTTTGCCAATCCCCACGTTCTTTCCTGGGTGGAACAAGGTTCCTCGTTGGCGGATGATGATGCTCCCGGTCTTTACGGCAGTGCCGTCGAAAGTCTTGACGCCCAGGCGCTGGGCGTTGGAGTCGCGACCGTTCCGAGTCGAACCGCCACCTTTGGTCTTTGACATCTCAGCTCCTTGGGCCTATTTGGGCGAAATCTTAGTGATCTCGACCGTCGAGTACTTCTGGCGATGTCCCCAGCGCTTCCGCTGGATCGACTTGGCCTTGTAGGTGAGGGCACGGATCTTCGGGCCCTTCTCGTCCCCGATGATCTTTGCGCTCACGCTCGCGCCCTTGAGGGCGGGTCCAGCCACGACACTGTCGCCGTCGACCAACAAGACGGGCTCAAAGGCAATGGAATCGCCCACCGCTTCGGGTCGCAAGTCCACGCGGACCACCTGGCCCTCGGTGACGCGTTCTTGGGAGGTTCCTACTCGGATGACGGCGTACATAAGGTTTCCATACTAGCAAAGAGCCGACCGGTCACAGACCCGTCGCCACCACGAAACCGCGCCCGTCACAGACCGCGCACACCGACGAGACCGACTCCAAAAGGCCCTCGTTGACACGCTTTCGGGTCATCTCAACGAGACCCAACTCCGAGATGTCAAAGACCTGGGTGCGGGTCTTGTCGCGCGAGAGGGCCTGGCGAAGCGCCGAGGCGACGGCCTCGCGATTGTTCTTTGCTTCCATGTCGATGAAGTCGATCACGATGATGCCGCCGATGTCGCGCAGGCGCAGTTGGCGCGCCACCTCCTCGGCCGCCTCGAGGTTGTTGCGAAAGACCGTCTCTTCGAGATTCGTCGTACCGACGTTTTTGCCGGTGTTGACGTCAATGACCGTCAGCGCCTCGGTGCGCTCGATGATGAGTGATCCTCCCGAGGGCAGGAATACCTTGCGGTCCAGCGCGCGGTGAAGTTGTTCGTGCACGAAATAGCGCTCGAACAACGGGAGTTCCTCACTCGCTCGGTCGTAGTACTCAATGCGGTCCGCGAGTTCAGGATTGACCGCCAGCACGTACTCGCGCACCTTCTCGAACAGCTCCCGGTCGTCAATGATGACCCCGCGGTAGTCCTCATTGAGTTCCTCGCGCAACACGCGCACCGCCAGGTCCAGGTCGCGGTACACCAGGCGCGGTTGGTTCGACTTGGCGACCTCGGCCTCGATCGCGGCCCACTTCTCGGCGAGCGAGGTGACGTCACGCGCGAGGTCCTCGGACGTGACGCCCTCGGCGGCGGTGCGAATGATGATCCCGTGACGTTCGGGCTTGACCTCGTCGACGATCTTGCGAAGTCGGCGACGTTCACCGTCGGGCAGTCGCTTGGAGATGCCGATGGTCGAGGAATTGGGCACGAGGACCGCGAAGCGTCCCGGTATCGAGACCTCCTGGGTGAGACGAGCACCCTTGGCGCCAATGGCGTTCTTGGTGACCTGACAGACAACGGTCTGGCCGGCACGGATCATCTCCTCGATGCGTCGCCCGTTCTGGGGCGGCCCCTCGACGTCCTCGTCGTCAAAGGAGATGTCACCGCGATAGAGCACGGCGTTCTTGGGGATGCCGATGTCCACGAAGGCGAGTTCCATGCCCGGCAACACGTTCTGGATTCGACCGACGTAAATGTTGCCGTCGATCTGATTGGTCTCGTCCGCGGCCTTGGCGACCGTGTACTCGACCATCGTGCGACCTTCGAGGGTCGCGATGTGCGTGGCTTCCCTGGTCGTGTGCACGCACATGAGGTAGCGACCCTGGGCGCGGGTGCGTCGTTCGCTGCCGCGACGGCGTCGACCCTTGGCGCGTCCCGCACCGTTCTCGAAGACGCTGCCCTCGGGTGCGGACGCTTCTACCGGTGCGTCAAGGTTGCGCGACTGGTTCTGGGTCCGCTGTTGGCCGCCCTGACCACCGCGACCACGACCACCCCGACGCCGGCGGTTGGCACCACTTGGTTGTCCACTGGGGACGTGGGGCACCGCGATTCCGGGCCGGGTATCGCCAATCTGGGGTGCGGGACGGGTATCGCCAATACGTGGACTAGTGGATGAGACTGACTGATTGACTGGGTTGGTTTCGTCGCTCACGACGGGTACTCCTTGAGTTCTGGAAGGTGGGTCGGTGCGCTGCACCGTGGGTGGGGGTGGTGACGCGAAGGAGAGGCTGCGCGCTGGTCGGAGACGAAAAGGGGGCGAACTGGGCCACGACAATGAGAACCATCAACGAGATAAGTAGGGTCACTTCACTGTCGTGTACCACGGTGTCCTCAATGCTTGCAAGGACGGGGTAGGGACCGCGCCCTTACTACGTTCTCATCGCGCACTGTACATTTTGCACAACTGCGCCCAACGCCACCAAGGCTACTCGGCTTTGGGTTCAACCTGACGCTTTGGTGGTCGAGTTCGCGGTGGTCTTGGCCGTGGGCAGGCGCAGTTGCGCCTTCAAGATGACCGGACCCACCGGGTGGGCCACGAGGTAGTTGAAGGTCTCGGCCACCACCGGCGCGGCGGCGTCGGCGCCGTAGCCACCCTCGGCGACCACGCACAGCACCACGTACTGGGGATGGGTCGCCGGACCAAAACCCACGAACCACGAGTTCGGCTCGAGACCGGGGGCGTTGCTCGCGGTGCCGGTCTTGCCGGCGATCGGGTAACTCGCGAGTGAGAAGTTGACGATACGCGCGAAGGTCCCACTCGCGGTACCGCGAGGATTCTCGACCACACCCTCGAGACCCTGGAGGATGGGACCACGAATGCTCGCGGGCAGGTTGACGTGACCGAGCACGCGCGGTTGGTAGCGCTCGACGACCTTGTTGTGGGCGTTGATGATCGCGGCCGCGACTTCGGGCTCGTAGCGAGTGCCACCGTTGGCGAAGGTGGCGTAGGCGTTCGCCATCTCGATGGGGGTCACGGCGGTGGTGCCCTGGCCGAAGGCCATCTCAATGTTGTCACCCGTGTACCAGGCCACGGTGGGGAACGCGGCGGGCGCTTCGGCGTGCAGGATCTTGCGAACCGCCGGCGAATCGACGCGACCCTGGGTCTCGTTGGGCAGGTCCACGTTGGTGTACTGGTCGAGTCCGTACTCGTGAGCCACGTTCTGGATCGGCGTCTGGCCGTACTTGGTCTGGTTCGCCCAGAACAGGTAGCCGAGGTTGTAGAAGTAGTAGTCCGAGGACACCGTGAGGGCGAGGGGCAGGTTCACGAAACCCGCGCCCTGGTTGTCGTCGTCGTGGAACACGCAGCCGTGACCACCCTGCAGGCATCCCGGCACCTTGAACGTACCGGTGTCGTCGACCTCCTGGGACGCGGGAAAGATTCCGGTCTGCAGCGCGGCGGTCGCCGTGATGAGCTTGAAGGTGCTTCCCGGGGTGTAGAGACCTTGGATGGCGTAGTTGTTGAACGCCCCTTCGGCGAGGAGTTGCTGGAACGTCGAGTTCGAAAGTCCGTTCACGAATGAATCAAGGTCGAAGGACGGATAGCTCGACATCGCGAGCACGGCGCCGGTATTCACGTTCATGACGATCGCCGCGCCATTAGGTGCCGGCGGGTGCTTCTTCGTGGTCGGATCGATCGAATTGCGCACGGCGAGAATGTCGCTGGCGAGATAGCCGTCAAGCGCACTCTGCAGTCCCGTGTCGATGTTGAGCACGACCGAATCGCCGACCGACGGATTCGTGGTCTTGACCGAGCCCAGGATGTTACCGAACGCGTCGACTTCGAGCGTGCTGGTACCGTCGTGACCGCGCAGGTACTGCTCGTAGTACGACTCGATACCCGTCTTACCAATGACCGAGTCGGTCTGGTAGCCCGCGTTGGGGTTGGCCTTGATCTCCGCGCCGGTGATGGGACCCACGTAGCCCAGTACCTGGGCCCCGAGCGTGCCGCCGTTGGGATAGGTGCGCGTCGAGACGTTGAGCACCGAGACCCCTGGGAATTCCTTGGGGTGCAATTTGATGAACTCCACCTCGGCGGCCGGCGCGTTGGCGAGGATGGGCGCTGGTTGATACGGGTCGTACTGAGGGTTGGACAAGTCGGCGTTGATCTGCTTGACGCTCAGTCCCGTGAGTGACGCGAGGGCTCCCTTGATGGGTGGGTAGAGTGCCGCCTCGGCGCGCGAGAGCCGGATCTCGACGGTGGTGACGTTGGCGACGAGGGGCTTGCCGTCTCGCGCGAGGATCAGTCCTCGCGTCGCGGGGATCGTCGTGACGCGAAAGCCATTCGCCTCACTCGTCGCCACCGAACTCTTGTATTCAACGACCTGGAGGATGAACAGACGCGCGAGGATGATCACGAGCAAGACCAGGAAGAAGCCCCCGATCAGTCGCCAACGCAACACCGGTCGACTCCCCACCTCCTCGGGTCCCGCCACCAGGTCGCGGATCCCCACGGACTTGGGTTCGTTGATGACCCTTCCGCGACCTCGAAACGGATTAAGGGTCTCCCACGGTCGCCACAATCGAGAGAACCAGGTGCCGGTCGGCCGGTCGCGCCAGTTGTTCTTCAACGCCGCACCCGCTCGCCCACTGACGCCACGCCCCGCGCCAATCGAGTCACGAGGCGAGCGAGCAACAAGAACGCGACCGCGTTGACCACCATCATCGCCACGAGACTGCCCCGCCAGAGTTCGAAGTTGAAAGCGAACACACCACCGAAGGTGTAGACGAGCGGGGCGAAGAATCCCCCCACCGCCGCAAGCACTGGCGTTACCCAATACGCGGCCGAGTCGAGGTCACCCACGCCCTCTCGTCCGAGCAACGAGGAACTGTAGGCGAGCAGCAGACCGACGATCGCCGTAAGACCGAAGGGCGTGGTCGCGTGGGTGTCGACGAGCACCCCACCAACCAGCGCCACGTAGAGCGCGAGGCTCGTAAAGCCCGCGAGCCCCATCGCGACGGGCCATAACCAGACGAGCATGATCACGGTACCGGCGAAGCGAAGTGACGAAAGAACCTCGAGCTGGATCGCGACCACGAAGAGCGTGACGATCGTCGCGGGTAGCAACGTCCTTCTCACGTAGAGGGCTCCCACAGCACCACGTCGACGTAACTGAGGTGGCGCAGGTCGGCCGTGGGTCGAAGCGCGAGGTTGTACGTCGCGGCCCCTGGGGTCAGGGTGACCGTGGACACCTTGGCGACCGGCAGTCCGGGCGGAAAGAGTCCGCCGTCCAGTCCGTCGGTCGCGAGCAGCGTGCCCGGACTCAGTGAGGTCGACAGGGGCACCGACGTCGCCGAGAGCCCGTTGTTCACCCCTCGCCCGCTCACCACGAGGTCGGTCGTACCCTTGGCGAAGGTGACCCCGATCACCGAGTTGGTGTCACTGATCAGACGCACCGTCGCACCGTTGGGCGTGGTCGAGAGGACGGTACCGACGAGTCCGCCGTTGGCGACCACGGGCATTCCGACGAGCAGACCCTGGTCGCGGCCCTTGTCGATGTCCACGGTCGCGGCGAAGTTCGTCGGTGACAACGTCGTGACCTGGGCCGCCACGGTTGGCAGTGAGCCGACGAAGGGGACGTCGAGTTGGGTCGTAACCTGCTCGAGTTGGCGCTGGAACGACCAGGTCTCGTTCTCTTGGAGTTGGGCCTTACCCAACTCGTAGCGAAGTTTCTGATTCTGGGCCACGACGTCGCCGTAGTTCACCGCGCCGGCGAAGAAGTGACCGACCGGGCGCGCCACTTCGTTGACGGTCCAGTTGAAGGGATTGACGATCGCGTTGGCCGCGGTGCGAAGCCCCGAGAAGACGCCACCGGTGACGTAGAGCGCGACCACGACGGCCGTCAGGGCTGCGCCGAGGGTCAGCGCCCTGCGACGCGAGCGATCGGTGGCCATGGCGTATGGCTTAGCGCGTAGGCGTGGTCTTCAACAAACGCGCAAAGGTGTCGAGTTCCTCCAGGCACATTCCGCTCCCGAGGGCGACGCAGTTGAGTGGGTCGTCGGCGACGATGAAGGGCATGTTGCACTCGAACTCCAAGCGAGCGGCGAGCCCGTTGAGCAGCGCACCGCCACCGGTCAGGACGACGCCCTGTTCCATGAGGTCCGAGGACAGTTCAGGAGGCGTACGGTCGAGGGTGACCTTCACGGCGTCGATGATCGCCTGGAGGGGTTCTTCGAGTGCCTGGCGAATCTGTTCGGTAGAGATGACGACCGTCTTGGGTAGCCCCGTGACGAGGTCGCGACCACGAATCTCGGCGCGCAACTCCTGTTCGAGCGGGAACGCCGAACCCAGCTGGATCTTGATCTCCTCGGCGGTTCGCTCACCCAGGGCGAGTTGGAACTCCTTTTTCACGTAGGAAACGAGTCCCTCGTCCAGTTCGTCACCGCCCACGCGTATTGACTGGCTGGTGACGATGCCGCCGAGCGAGATCACCGCGACCTCGGTCGTGCCACCGCCAATGTCCACGACCATGTTGCCCGTCGGCTCGTGGATGGGCAGACCCGCGCCGATGGCGGCCGCCATTGGCTCTTCGATGATGTAGGCCTTGCGGGCCCCGGCGAACTCGGCCGCTTCCATGACCGCACGTTGCTCCACGCCCGTGATCCCCGAGGGAACGCAGATGATCATGCGGGGCTTGGCGAAACGGCGCTGGTGGACGCGATGGATGAAGTAACGAAGCATCTTCTCGCAGATCTCGAAGTCGGCGATGACGCCGTCCTTCAGGGGTCGAATCGCCTGGATGTTGCTCGGGGTACGACCAATCATCCTCTTGGCCTCGGCACCCACGGCGAGCGGCTTGCCGTCCTTGACGTCCACGGCGACGACCGACGGCTCGTTCAAAATGATGCCGCGACCACGCACGTAGACCAGCGTGTTGGCCGTGCCGAGGTCGACCGCCATGTCACGTCCGAGCAGCGAGAAACGATTATCTACCATAAAAACCCTTTAACGAGAGCCCGACGTACGCTCTCTACTCTCCCAAGGCTAGGGCAATACCCACGCGACCACCCGCAATTCTTACTTACGCGAGATCGGGGAAGAAAATCGCGATCTCGCGCTGGGCCGACTGGGGCGAATCCGAGCCGTGAATGAGGTTCTCGGCCATGTTTAGGGCCAGATCCCCGCGAATCGTACCCGGAGCCGCCTCCTTGGGGTCGGTCGCTCCCATCAGGTTGCGGACCACCTTCCAGGTGTCGGTGGGGCCTTCGAACACGCAGACCAAGGCGGGACCACTCGTAATGAACGCCACCAGGTTCGCGTAGTAGGGCTTGCCCTCGTGTTCGGCGTAGTGGCGCCGGGCCGTGGCGACGTCGATCGTACGAAACTCGCTCGCCACCACGTGAAGTTGCTTCGCTTCCAATCGAGCCAGGATCACGCCAAGAAGTCCCCGCTGTACGGCGTCAGGTTTGACGATGACGAGAGTGCGTTCCACGAAGTGAAAATCTAACAGCCCTAGGAAAGGTGACGTGAAGCGACGTGGATGACCTCACCGCGCACCTCGGCGACGAGGTAGAGGCTACCCGCGACGACGATCAGGTCCTCGTCGGTCGAGCGCTCACGAGCGTGCGCTAAGGCCGCGGTGCCGCTCGGATGCTCAAAGGCCACGCCACCGTGGCGGCGCACCGCATCCGCCACGTCGCTCGCCGGCACCGCCCTCGGTGACGACGGGGCACAACAGTGGAACTCGGTAAAGCCGAGTTCGACCAAGGGCGCGACCATATCATCGACGTCACGCCCCGCCAACATACCGAGCACGCAACGGCGTTCGCCACTCACGAAGAACGCCCCGTCGAGCGTCGCACACAGGGCCCGCACGCCCGCGGGGTTGTGCGCGCCGTCCACGACGATCATGGGCTTGCGCGCGATCAACTCCATCCGTCCGGGCATCCGAGCGACGCGCAACGTCGACTGCACGACGTCATCGCCGAGCGCACGCCCCAAAAAAGCCTCCGCCGCGACGATGGCGGTCGCGGCGTTGACACCCTGGTGGATACCGTGCAACGACACCAGGACGTCCTCGTAGTGTTCGAAGGGAGTCCTCACGGTGATGGCGCGTCCACCCAGCGAGAGTTCGTTGCGCTCAAGGACAAAGGAGTCGTCCAACAACCAGAGTTCCGCCCCGAGCTCATCCGCCTGACGTCGGGCGATCTCGACGACGATGGTGTTGGTCGTCGCCACGATCGCCACGGCGCCGCGACGAAAGATGCCCACCTTGTCGTTGGCGATCGCGCTGATGGTGGGACCCAAGACGGCGGTGTGGTCGAGATCGACGTTGGTCAGGACCGCGACCTTCGAATTGATGACGTTGGTCGAATCCCACGTACCGCCCATGCCAACCTCGATGACGGCAACGTCAACGCCCTCGTCCGAGAAGTGCAACAAAGCGGCGACCGTTAGCAATTCGAACCTCGTCAGCGCGACGCCGCTCACCGACTCGACGTCGGCGAGGCGCGACAACAAGGCAATCAGGCTCTCGTCGTCGACGGGGTCGGCGTTGACCGCGATTCGCTCGTTGATGGCGTGCAGATCAGGACTGGTGAACGTTCCGACGCGAAGTCCCGTCGCTGAAAGCAGGGCGCTCGTGAGCGTCGTCGTCGTACCCTTACCGTTCGTGCCGGTGATGTGAACGGTCGGGTAGTCCAGTTGCGGATCGGCGAGGAGGGCCAACGTGTCGAGGATGGGCTGGAGAGTGGGAACCAGTTGACGGTTTGGGGCGAGCCGCTCGAAGTCGACGTGTGTTTCCAGCCAGGTCAGCGCTTCGACGTACGTGCGAAAGCGCACGGTTTAACTCGCTCGACGGGTTCGCGTCGCCTTTCGCATTTCGTAGGTGGGCGCGACCTTCTCGCGCACGCTCTCGGCCGTGACGATGCAGCGGTGCACGTCGGAGCGTCCCGGCACGTCGTACATCGCTTCGAGCAACACGCTCTCGAGAATCGATCGCAGTCCCCTCGCGCCGGTCTGGCGCTCTAAGGCGAGCTCAGCAATCGCGTCGAGGGCGTCGGGCTCGATGACGAGTTCCACGCCGTCCATCGCGAGGACCTGCTGGAACTGCTTGACCAGCGAATTCTTTGGCTCGATGAGCACGCTCACCAGCATGGCCTGGTCGAGTTGCTGGACCGCACCGACGATGGGCAGACGACCAATGAACTCGGGAATGAGACCAAATTTCACCAAGTCCTCGGGCAGAGCGTGGCGAAACAGCTCGACGTCGCCCTTTCGCTTGGATTCGACGGGTTGGTTGAAACCCATCGACTTCTTGCCGAGCCGGCGTTCGATGATCTCCTCCAGACCCGAGAAGGCGCCCCCACAGATGAACAGGATGTTCGAGGTGTCGATCGTGATGAACTCCTGGTGGGGATGCTTGCGTCCGCCCTGGGGCGGCACGCTCGCCACGGTGCCTTCGAGGATCTTGAGCAGTGCTTGCTGGACACCCTCACCCGAGACGTCGCGAGTGATCGATGGGTTCTCCGCCTTGCGGGCGATCTTGTCGATCTCGTCGATGTAGATAATGCCGCGCTCGGCACGTTTCACGTCAAAATCCGCCGCCGAGAGCAACTTCAAGAGGATGTTCTCGACGTCCTCGCCCACGTAGCCAGCCTCGGTGAGGGCGGTGGCGTCGGCGATGGCGAAGGGCACGTTCAGCATCCGCGCGAGAGTCTGAGCGAGGAACGTCTTGCCACAGCCCGTGGGTCCTAGCAGGAGCACGTTGGACTTGGCGACTTCGACGTCGTCGTCGTGCAGCGGTCCAGTTTGAATTCGCTTGTAGTGGTTGTAGACCGCCACCGACAGGATCTTTTTCGCGTCGACCTGTCCAATGACGAAGTCGTCGAGGAACGATGAGATCTCGCGTGGTGTCGGAAGGTCCTCGAGGACGAATTCCGGACGGTCTCCGAATTCGTCAGCGATGATGTCGTTACAAAGGTCGATGCACTCGTCGCAGATGTACACACTGGGACCGGCGATGAGCTTCTTCACCTGTTTTTGTCCCTTGGCGCAGAAACTGCACTTGATGAGATCGTTGTTCTCGCCGAATTTAGCCACGGGTCGGCTCCGAGATGATTTGGGCGCACAGCGAAACGCACTCGTCACAAATGTAGACGTCCGGACCGGCCACCAATTTCTTCACGTGCTCCTGATCCTTCGAACAGAAACTGCACCGCACAAGGTCGTCTGAATCAACCAACTTTGACATTGTTAACCTCCGACACAACCTCCGCTCGACCATCCTAGGAGCGAAGGGCTCTGAAAATCGGTACCTAGGGTCGAGCGGAGAGGACGTCGTCAATGAGGCCATATTCCACGGCTTCCTGCGCACCAATGATGAAGTCACGGTCCGTGTCCTTGGTGATCCGATCGACCGTCTGACCAGTATCAGCGGCGAGCATGGAGTTGAGCATGTCCTTCATCCGAAGAATCTCACGGGCTTGGATCTCGATGTCCGAAGCCTGTCCGCCAACCCCGCCCCAGGGCTGGTGCAGCAGCACGCGTGCGTGGGGCAGCGCGTAACGCTTGCCCTTGGTCCCCGCCGCGAGCAACACCGCGGCGGCCGACGCGGCCTGGCCGAAGCAGAACGTCGAGACGTCGGGCTTGATGTACTTCATGGTGTCGTAGACGGCGAGCAGACCGGTGATGTCCCCGCCGGGAGAGTTGATGTAAAGACTGATGTCCTTATCGGGGTCCTCGGACTCGAGAAACAGCATTTGCGCGCAGATCAGGTTCGCGATCGTGTCGTCGATGGGCGTACCCAGGAAGATGATCCTCTCGCGCAACAAGCGGCTGTAAAGGTCGTAGGCGCGCTCGCCTCGATTCGACGATTCGACGACCGTGGGTACGAGATAGTTCTGGGCTCGAAAGTGTTCGTTCACGGACCCAGCCTAGGCGTCGGCGTCGGACGTTTGATCCGACGGCTCTGATTCAGCGTCAATCTGCGCGCCCTCGGGCTCGGCCTCATGGGATTGATCCTCGCGCAATAGCTGCCGGTCGATTTCCACGCCGTCGGGATCGACGAAGGTCACGTTGTCACCGAGCCAGCGTGATGCTTTCATCTTGGCCACCTCAGCGTTAAAGGACACGACACGACCAGAGTTGCGAAGGTTCTCGCGCAGCAGGTCCGCCTCGACGTTCATCGACTTCGCGGTGGATTCGAGTTCCTCGTCAATCTCTTCTGGCGTGGGCTCGAGGCTCTCGGCCTTCACCAAAGCCCTCATGGCCAGGTCGATCCGCACGGCCCGAACCGCGTCCTCGCGCAGCGTCGCGAGCAACTGCTCGGGCGCCTGATTCGTGACTTGGAGGAACATCTCGAGACTCATCTTTTGTTCGGAGAGTCGATGTCCCAGATCATGCAGTCGCTCATTGGTTTCTGAATCGATCAGCACTTCGGGCACGAGGTCAACGCTCACGAGGTCCCCGAGCGCCAACAACATGGCGTCGCGCTGAGAAAGCTGCGCCTCGACGACCTTGCGACGACGCAATTGGGTGAGGATCGCTTCGCGCATTTCCTCGACGCTCTTCCACTCGGTGTTTTCTTCGACCCACTCATCGTTGAGTTCGGGCAGAACCCGCTCTTTGACGTGCTTGAGTTGCATGGTGTACGTCGCGACGACCCCGCCGCCGATACTGCCGTTCACCTTCAGTTCCTCACCGGACTTGAGGCCGAGGATCAACTCGTCGACGCCACCGGTAATGGTGCCCGAGCCAACGGTGTACATGTAATCGCTCATCTCGAGCGGTTCGACGTCGGTCGCGATCTGCTCAACGTGCAGGTCCATGGTGACGAGGTCGCCCGTCTGGATTGGACGCTCGACGTCACGAAGCGTCGCGTCGGTCTCGCGAAATCGGTCGATCTGTGCGTCCACTTCGCTATCGAGCACGTTGGGTGACGGTATGGTCACCCGCAGGTCGCGCTGACCTTCAATTTCGAGTTCGGGACGTACCTCGACTTCTGCCTCGAAGGTGAGCGGTCCCTCGCTCTCGCCGGCAACGATATTGATGTCGGGTTTACCAATCGGGTCACTCAAGGTATCGGCGACCGCCTTCGCGTAGAAGTCGGGCACCGACTCACGGATGGCTTCAGACCGTAGGGCCTCGAGACCACCCAGGTGGGCGATAAGAACGTTTTTGGGGACCTTGCCCTTACGAAATCCCTTGATGCTGACTTGCTTGGCCAACGCGGCCGCGGTGTCGTCGAGGGCGGTGGCCATCTCGGATTCATCGACCTCGACGATCAACTTGATTCGATTGTTGTCCAGGACTGTCGGAGTGGCGCGCATAAGGAAATTCAGCCTACCGGTAGTTATCCGGACCCTAAATCATGATGCTCAGGTTCTCGGCGAAACTCTCGGCGAGCGACCGATTCCCGCGAACGTCCGTCGCCGACGCGCCAAGAAAGGCATCGGCGCTGATACGACCCGCGCACCGGCGCCAGAAGAGGGCCACGGGGGTCGTGACCTCGAAGGTCGCGGGATGGTCCAGCGACGTGAGAGCGCGAGCGCGTCCTTCACGCACCTCGAGGAAGATGGCGCGGGCGCGTCGACCGACCAAGTTCACTTGCAGCGATGTCCCGTCGGGACTGTGCATCTTCTTCGCGAGGATGTAGGGCAGGGCGGACTCGAATCGATTGACGACGATCTCTTCACCCGCACCGTGATCATCCTCGGGCTGGAGCAGTGCGTCGCGGATGTCCTGGAGGTGGATCCAACTGTCCAGCACCCGTGTCTCTTGGAAGCGGTGATAGGGACGCTCGCCTTCGGGACTCCAGCCGACCTTGTTCCATTCCTCGTCGCTCAGCGAGCGTAGTGATGCGAGTGAGCGCCGTGTGGCGTCGCGGAATTCGTTCAACACCTGCAGACCCTCTTCGTGGCGGTGGGCCTGTACGAAGGCCTCATTGATCTCGCCAATGGGGTTGCGCACGTGACTCGGCCATGTTCCTTCGTAGGGCGGCACGGGTGCGCCGTGCACCATCAGTTCAAAACCGAGCAGATGGCTCAGCACGTCGCGCACGTCCCATCCCGGACACGGAGTCGGCGCGTCGTAGGCCGACGGGGGTTGTGGCCTCACGAGTCGGTCAATCGCCGTCCACGTCTCGTCAAGCGCGTCCGTGATCCATTCGTAAGCCATAACTCTCCCTTCACACCACGGCCGAAGCCTAGGGACACGACGAGGGCAAGCGTTACACGCGTCGATATGTGTAACGATGGAACGACGGGAAGTAGCGCAGCTTGGTTAGCGCGCCTGGTTTGGGACCAGGAGGCCGCGGGTTCGAATCCCGCCTTCCCGACCATCGCCTGAGCGACCACGTGGTCACTTCGTCAACGTGCTGAGGACCCCATGTCAGCGCTCATTAATTGCGTCGCACCGGGGTGCACGATGACGTAAAACAAATCTCAGCGTCATCAAGATGTTTTTCATTCCCCGCGCGCGAAGGTCGTCGACGAAGAATCAGTGCTCTTCGCGTACGACGAGCACCGGACAATGCGAGTAGTGGACGCACTGGGTCGAGACCGACCCCATGAGCAGTCCCATGAAGCCCCCGACGCCACGTGAACCGACCACCAGCAGCGTGGCTTCATGACTCGCCTCGATCAAGACCTCGGACGGGTTACCCGGGACGGCCAACCATTCCACGTCGACGCCCTTGGACTCGGGTGCCTTGGCGAGAACGCCTTGGAGGACTTCCTTCGCCGCAGCTTCGACTTGTTGGTAGTAGTCGTTGCCGGTCGAACCCGTGAGTCCCGACGCAAGGACCGGGTACGCATAGGTGACTCGCAGGTGGGCCTTGCGAAGACGGGCCTCCTCGATGGCGTACTCGAGCGCGGTCTCGGCCAAGGCCGAGCCGTCCACGCCGACGACGATAAGTGGGACTGAGCGAACGTCGGTCATTGCGTACCAACTCCCTGGTCGAAACTGCGTGCGTACATGCGGGGGCCTTTCAAATTAGTTCGCCTTCATCGAGGGGCACCAGAAGGATCAGTGACCAGCGTCGGCGTATCGCGATTGAGTACTTCGCCGCGAAAGAAGGCTGGCATAAAGGCTTGCGTCGTGAACATCAGGATGACACCCAGGATCAATCCCCCCACGTCGAGCGTGAAGGTGCCCCCTACCTCGTGTCCGAGCACGTCTAAGTGCGTGGTGCTATTGGCGGGATTCCAGTAGTACCAGAACGACCAACCGAGAATGAGGTACAAGATCACGCCGCCGACCAAGGGCATGACGCCTTGGACGAAGAAGTTCTTCACGCTCGAGGTCAGGTTATGACGGTAATACCAGAAGCACGAGAAACCGGTTAGTCCGTAGTAGAAAGCGATCATCACCCCGAGCGCGTCCACCGAGTCAGAAATGACGTGACCAGCGGAAAGGAAGTTCATGATGACGTAGAGAACGATCGAGACGAATCCGAAAGTGACCGTGGCCACGGTCGGCGTGAGGAAGCGCTTGTGCATCTTCGCGAAGACTGGGGGGATGGCCTTGTGCACCGCCATCGAGAGCACGGTGCGCGCAGTGGGAAGGATCGTCGTCTGGGTCGACGCCGCGGCCGACGAAAGCACCATCAACAAGAGCAGGTGCGTCAGTACGGACGCGAAGGTTGAGGTCCCAAAGATGGCCGGGCCCAGAATCGAAAGCACGTCGTTGGTGTGCGCGGAGTTACCGAGACCGATGCCCGACGAACCAATGCCGGCGAAGGACTGAACCGCGAGGATCACTAACGCGTAGATGCCGAGCAGAACGAACGTCGAGATGACGCCGGCCTTGCCCGGCACGGTCTCAGCGTCTTCGGTCTCCTCGTTGAGGTTGAGTGCGGTGTCCCATCCCCAGTAGATGAAGAGCATGTCCGCCAGGCCCACGACGAAGTCGTTGAAGTGCTTCACCTTGAAGGGATTGAACCAACTGAGCGCCGGAGCGATGTGTCCAACGGGAGCGGTACCGTTGCCCACCCGTACCAGAGCCCACACCGACAGCACCGTCAACATCGTGAGCTCGATACCGAGCAGCGCTTTTTGAAAATTGGCCGAGACTTCGATACCGACGTAACAAATCCACGTCATGAAAATGATCCAGCCGATACCCACGAGCAGAACCCAGACGCTGGACGCGTCTCCGCCGATGCCCTTGGCATTAAACAAATCGAAGACATACTGACCAGCGATCTGAGCGAGGCTTGCCATCACGATGATGTCCGCCATCAGCACTCCCCAGCCACCCATCCAGCCCACCCGGGGAGAGAACGCGCGCGTGCCCCACGTGAAGGTCGCGCCGCAGTCTGGATCGGCCTTGTTCATCTGTTGGAACGCGAGTGAGACGAAGAACATGGGCACGAACGCCAGGATCGTGACGATGGGCGCCTGCA
>JBEKWQ010000016.1:0-15939 GCA_049512875.1 Acidimicrobiales bacterium | reverse complement strand
TCGGCTCGGCCTCGAGAGTTCGATTTTTCCTAAGGTCGTCGAACCGGCCCACGTACTCGCGCCGGTCTCACTCGCTCTCGCGCATCGACTCGGGGCGCAAGAACCCATCGACGTCATTAATGTCGCCAGTCACGATACGGCGTCGGCCGTCGTCGCGGTGCCGGCGAGCAACGCGAATTTTGCCTATATCTCGTGCGGCACCTGGTCCCTCGTGGGTGTCGAACTGGAATCGCCGGTCGTGAGCGAAGAGGCGCGGCGCGCGGGATTCAGCAACGAACGCGGCGTCGAGGGAACCTATCGGTTCTTGCACAACGTCATGGGACTGTGGACATTGCAGGAGTCGATTCGCACGTGGGAACTTCGTGTTGGACCCATCGACGTGGGAGAGCTCGTGGCCCGAAGCGAGGCCGAGGAAGCTTTGCGTTCACTCATCGACATCAACGACGAGTCGTTCCTTACGCCCGGTGATATGCCCGCGAGAATCGCGCGGCTCTGTCGTGCGAGCGCGGAGCCGGTGCCCGAGTCGCCCGAGCAGTTCACTCGTTGCATCCTGGACAGCCTCGCACTGGCGTACCGGCGGGCCGTGGACCAGGTGCAGTCGTTGTCGGGACTCCACGTCGACGCGGTCCACATGGTAGGCGGCGGCGTGAACAACACACTGTTGTGCCAGTTGACCGCGGACGCGTGTGGTCTCGATGTCGTGGCCGGCCCCGTCGAGGCGGCGGCGATCGGCAACGTTCTCATCCAGGCCGGTGCGCTCGGGGTCCTGGACGGCGACCGCTGGGCGCTGCGTCGTTACTCACGGCGAACCGGTCACGTCGAGGTGTATCGACCGAATGCCGCGATGACCAAGCGCTTTAGCGAGCGCGGCGACTGACGTCACGCATGGCGTTTCGCATCGCCCGAATTTCTTACCATTTAACATGAAATTCTCGAACCCCTCGGCCCGGCCCTCGGGCACCTTTGGTGGGACTGGTAGGGTTTTGGGGTCACGAAGCCCTTAATTCAGGGTTTCGCTCGTTCTGAAGGCCCTTTTGGGGGCCTCGATTGGAGTTGTAATGAAGGTTCTTGTTCTCGGCGGTGACGGATTCTGTGGGTGGCCCACGTCGCTGCACCTGTCGGATATCGGTCACGACGTGACCATTGTGGACAACCTCAGTCGTCGCGAGATCGACATCGAACTCGAGGTCGAATCCCTGACGCCGATTCGACCCATTGGTGAGCGGATCCGGGTCTGGAAGGAGTTGACGGGCAACGAGATCGACTACGTGCGCCTGGACCTCGCCGACGAGTACGACCGCTTGGCGGCGCTGCTCCTCGAGGCCCGTCCCGACGCGATCGTCCACTTCGGCGAGCAGCGAGCGGCGCCGTATTCCATGCGCAACGAGACCGCCAAGCGCTACACCGTCGACAACAACGTTCGCGGCACGCACAACGTTCTGTGCGCGATCGTCGAGAGCGGCCTGGACATCGCGCTCGTGCACCTGGGCACCATGGGCGTCTACGGCTACGGCTGGTCGGGTTCGGCACCGATCCCTGAGGGGTACCTCACGGTGAAGGTTCCCACGCCCGACGGCGACATCGATCGCGAGATCCTGCATCCGGCGAACCCAGGTTCGGTCTATCACCTCACCAAGACCCTCGACCAGTTGATGTTCGCGTTCTACTGCGCCAACGATCAGGTCCGCGTCACGGACCTGCACCAGGGCATTGTCTGGGGCACCCAGACCCCACAGACCGCGCTCGACGAGCGGCTCATCAATCGCTTCGACTACGACGGCGACTACGGCACCGTCCTCAACCGATTCTTGATGCAGGCGGCGATCGGTCATCCACTCACCGTGCACGGTTCGGGTGGCCAGACTCGGGCGTTCATCCACATCCGCGACACCGTGCGATGCATTCAGATTGCCCTGGAGAATCCGCCCGAGCGGGGTGAGAAGCCCAAGGTCTTCAATCAGGTCACTGAGACATTCCGCGTCCGTGATCTGGCGCAATTGATCGCCAAGATCACCGGGGCCGAGATCGCGAACCTACCCAACCCACGCCGCGAAGCCGCAGAGAACGAACTCAACGTCAGTCGCGACCATTTCTTGGAGCTTGGACTCAACCCGACGAAATTGAGCGAGGGACTTCTCGAGGAGTCGCGCGACGTCGCGGTCAAGTACCGTAGCCGGGCCGATACCACCAAGATCATCTCCCGCTCGGTGTGGCGCCACGGCATGGAGACGTCCCCGGACCTGGTTAAGCCCTAATAGCTCGTCGTTCGTTCGGGCGCTTCGCCGATCGGGTTCCACGGATTTCGTTCGTCGACGTGTGAGACTTCGCACATGTCCAAGATCTACGAATACGTTCGCCACCCACGTTCTGAGGAATTGAGGACCCAACGGCTCGTCAAGTCCTCAGAACTACGTAATATCAACCACCAGAATCCCTTCGTTCGTCTGAACGCCCGATTCGGCCTCAAGATCACCCTGGTGGTCGGAACAATGTGGTGCGCCTACGTCTTTACGATCATCGCCCTGTTTGCCCTACCGTCGGCGATCAAGCAGGGGACGTACTTCGTCGTGGTATGGCTGTCCAGCAGTTTCCTGCAGTTGGTGCTCTTGCCGATCATCATCGTGGGACAGAACATCCAGGCGGCCGCCGCTGATAAACGGGCCGAAGATACCTACAAGGACGCCGAGGCGGTTCTCAAAGAGGCCGAAGAGATCCAAAAACACTTGCTCGCCCAAGATGAAGCGATCACCGGCATCGTCGATCGTCTCGAGAAGCTGACGAGTGGCGCCACCAAGGATGCCCCGTGATCAATTGAGTTCCTGCTCGAGCACTTGATCGACGCGGGCACAGAGTTGGACCCACGTCGGTCCCGCGCCGTTCAACACCGAACGGCGGAAGGGCTCGGCGAACTGGGCGTAGTTCGTGCACTCCATTGAACCAGTGGCGGTCGCGAGGAACGCGACGCCGTGACTGAGCAGGCTGAGCACGCTATTGACTTGGCCGAGCAGGACTAACTCCTCATCGGTCGCTTCGGGAATGAGCGGCGCCAGCGTGGCGAGACCTCGATCCTGCGCTTCATGGGCCTGGTACAGCAAGGGAATGTTCGCGGACGCCAAGCTGAACTCGAGCAGAAAGTTTCGCCACGTCTCATTTACGGGATGTGCGTAGAGGTAGAGCCGTCGCGTGAGGAACCCTTGATCGAGGAAGTGCATGAAGTAGGCAATGCGCGACCAACGTTCGCCGAACGTGCGTCGATACGCCGCGATGACGAGTTCCTCCTTGGAGTCATAAAGGCTGTAGATCGAGCCTGGAGAGCAGTTCGCCCTACGCGCGATCCTCGTGATGGTCGCTCGTGCGTAGCCGCTCTTTCCCACGACGTAGAAGGTGGCGGCAGCCAGCACGGACTCGAGCGTGTCAGATTCGGCGATCGAATACGTCTGAGTGGGTTCAATCAGTTCGGTCGTGGGCACCGTGGCAGCGTCGGTTTGAAAAGCGGTCGTCATCCATTCCTCGAGACGATCAAAGTAGCTGTCGGGTCGCTGGACGTGGCGCGAGAAGATGATCTGGACCATGATCAGGCTGAACAAACAGAGCGCTCGAGTAAAGGCGGCGCTCACTTCTTGGGTCCGGCAATCCTCTCTCATCAGGTAGTTTTCGACGAAGTCGTTCACTTCCTCGGCGAGCACCGGTATGCGTCTTGCCGTCAGCAAGAGATGGACCATGGCGGCGTCGGATTCAGAGACGTCGCGCACGAGGTTGATGGCGTTGCTCATGTTGGTCGGGTTGGGGTCGTTGGCCGCCTCGAGGCAGCGTTCGAAGATCGCGATTGCCCGCTCGGCAAGTTTGGCGATCCACAGGTCCACCAACAGTTCTTCCGCGTCCTCGTAACGCGCGTAGGACGCACCGTGGGTCAAGCCGGCTCGGGCGCTCACCTCGCGAAGCGAGACGTGGTCCACTCCCACCCGTAGTATCTCGTCGATTCCCGCCTTGCGGATGAGCTCGTCGTTGGCAATCGCCTTCTTGCTGCGACTCTTATGCTGAGAATCCACGCGAAAGTGTAACTCGACTCACTAGAGGGTTAGTTACACTTGTCACTAAGTAATTGAAATTTCGAGCTGGGTTGTCACGACGCGTACACCTGAGCATCGAACCATGAAGGTCACGGCATGTCTCTGGTATCGCACGCACTCATTGTGGCTTCGTCGTCAACGACGACGTTCGATCCACACAAGGGAGCGCCACTGCCCGCGGCGCGAGTTATTGTCCTGGCCGTGCCGATCATTCTTTTGACCCTGGTCTACGTGAGAGTCAAGGGTCTAAAGAAGTAGCCAGTGGCGAACTTTCCTTACGTTCCTCTCGACCAGCGACCGTGGCGACTCGCGATGGGTCTTCGACCTCTTGAAGAATCGAAATGGCTCGAGGTCGACGCGCGTCGTGAGGAGGAGCTCACCTTAAAGAAACGCCTCCTGATCGAACATCGCGACACGGTGGTGGCCGTTCGCGACTCTGGCGAGACCGCGAGCGCGGAGTTGCTCGAGCTGGTGTGCGACAATCTAGCGACGTATCATCCCGAGATTGTCTGCGACGTGGTGGCGCACGAGCATCCGATCGTGCAAGCGAGTTTGCTGGTTCAAGAGGACCTCTGTGTCTTGGTGCATGACGAGCAGTGGCGTCTCGCCGCGGCGTGTGTGTGCTTTCCCTCGCGCTGGAGTCTCGAGAACAAGATCGGTACGAGCCTTGACGCCATCCACGCCCCCGTACCGGGTTACGCAGAGGAGTTGTCGCGTCCCACGAACGCCTTCTTTGAACGATTGAAGCCCGAACGTCCTTTCTGGCGACTGAATTGGACCCTCCTCGACGACGCGTCGCTGTTCCAACCGGCAGGACGTCGCCAGAGCGCCAATGGCGACCCTGACCAGTGGTTCTTTAGGGTGGAGCGTCAGACGCTGCGTCTCTTGCCGGTCACGCGGGCCGCGGTGTTCACGATCCACACCTACGTCGCCTCGATCCAGCAACTGAGGAGTGAACACGAGGACTTCGTCGAGCACTTGTTGGTGGCGCTGGATTCGGCGTCACCAGCCGTGAAGGACTACAAGGGTTGGGTGGGCGTCGCGGATCGTCTGCGCGAGACGCTCGGCGAATCTTAAGAGCGGGTCAGGTCCTTGGCGATGGCGACGACTTGCATCTCGTCGGTACCCGCGTAGATTCGAAGCACCCGGGCGTCGCGCAGGAGTTGTTCCACGCGGTACTCGGCGATGTAGCCGTTGCCACCGAGGATCTGAATGGCGTCGTCGGCCACCTGGCACGCGGCCTGGGCCGAATACAACTTCATGGCGGACGCTTCAGCGAGCGTGGGGATCGCGCCGTGCGAGAAGCGTTCGATGTGAGAGAAGACGAGGTTACGCACGTTGACGCGCGCCACCTCCATCTGGGCCAGTTTCAACTGGATGAGTTGGAAGTCAGCGATCGGCGTCCCCCAGAGCTTTCGGTTCTTCGCGTAGTCAATCGATATCTTGAGGCACTCCTCGATGATGCCGAGGGACATCGCCGCGACGCCGGCGCGCTCGGTGACGAAGTTGTCCTTGGCGCTCTGGCGGCCGCCCCCCTTGGGCTCTTCGGTCTCTCCGAGCAGTCGATCTCTGCCAACGGAGACGTCGCTTAAGAACACGTCGCCGGTGGGCGAGCCGTGCTGACCCATCTTTCTCATGGGAGCGGACTGCACGAGACCGGGCATGCCTTTATCCAGTACGAAGGTCAGCACTTTGCGGTTCCTGATGTCGTCGCCCGCGCCCTCGTCGAGTTTGGCGTAGAGCACGATCGTGTCCGCGTAGGGTCCGTTCGTGATCCAGGTCTTTTGACCGTTCAGGATGTAGTCATCCCCGTCTCGCACGGCGGTGGTGCGCATACCACCGAGGGCGTCAGATCCCGAGTCGGGTTCGGTGATCGCCCACGCGCCCACCTTGTCCATGGTCATCAAGTCCAGGGCCCATCGTTCCATCTGAGCGGGCGTGCCGAGCTTGTTGATCGTGCCCGCGGCCAGACCGGTTGAGACTCCGAGCGAGGTCACGAGTCCCGGGCTGACGCGACAGAGTTCGATCGTCGAGATCAACTGGGGTGCCGGGTCCGAGCTCTGGCGTTCGCGACTCGGTTGCTCGCCCGAGATCTTTCGCTCGAGTTGGCGTTTGAAGCTCTCGTGCGCCATCTCCTTCAATCCGAAGGTCGCGTACATCTTTCGCAGGATGTCATAGGGGGGCACGCCGTTGTGCTCGAGGTCGTCCAGGTGTGGGCGGATCTCCTCGTCGACGAATCGGCGAACCACGGCAATGATCGCTTGTTGTTCCTCGGTCCACTCGTACATCTATCTACGTCTCCCAACTCGTGCGTTTGAGGGTGTTGCGATCGGTGTGCAGGACAATGGCCGGGTGCTTCTGGTGCTCCACCACGGTGGTCTCGTCGTAGGTGAAAGCGTCATCCTCGATGGTGACGGTGACGTCGAAGCGGGTGGTCTTGGCGATCTCGTCGAGGTACTTGTTGGCGAGGATGCCATAGGTGTTCGAACCAAGGACCGCCTCGAGCTTGAAGGTGGTGGCGTCGGGCTCGACGGTGCCCCCGGCGATGAGGGTCGAAGCGCGAGGAATCGTGAAACAACGCATCACTTGGTGGTGTCGTGCGTCCCACATCCAGTACCCGACCTCGGTGTGAAAGGGGTTGCCCTCACCCTGTTTGAAGGCGGCCGTGCGGTAGTCCAGACCGTAGAGGCTCTGGTCTCCGTTGGCGACCGGGCCAAAGGGTTTGAAGGTCGTCTTCTCGCGAAAGGCGGTCTCGGCGATCTTGCCCTGGTCGTTGTGAAAAGCGACGTCCAGTCCGCTCCAGCCCGATTCCCACGTGCCGACGAGTCCCGCCAGGGGCCCCCACTCCTCGTACGCCATTACTGACTTCTCCTCGACACCCGGGCCCCGCTGTTCGCCAGGGCAATCCTACGGCGTCGCACCAAGGTGCTCGCCGGGCGGACAAAGTTCATCAAGCAGCGCCGCGGTCCACTGCAGTTGACCGAGGGCGACGACCACCAACCCCGCGGCGAGCCAGGGAGCGCGGTGCGCCTCGACGATGAAGAGCCCGAGCAGTACGACGTCAGCGATCACGCGTCGGGTCGCGGTCCTGGCGCTGAGACGTTCAGAGACGAGGGTCTCCACGGCAAAGATGTTGACAGCCGGTATGAACGCCAGGGCGGTCCAGCGTCCCATGAGTTCACGCAGGGCGAAGGCGAAAAGGACCGAACCGACAACGAGCAGACCGATACCGAGGTCGCTCGCGGATTCGGCGAACCAGAGTGGGGTGGGCTGGTGCGTGCCCGGCCAGTGCGCGAGGACGCTCACCACCAGACCGAGCCCGGAAAAGACCGCCACGATGCCAAAGCGCACCAAGAGGTTGAGCGCGCTGATAAGTGGCAGCGAGCCGACGAGGGATGGTGTCGACACCGGTTCGCCGTAGGGGCGCGTCAATTCGGACCAGGTCGTGCCGGTCCACACGCGCCACTGGCGCTGACCGCTGGGATCGGGGTACCAGCCCGGCGGGGGTGAGCTGGTCGGCGAGATACTCACGGCACTAGTCTGCCATTTACATTGGGGAGGGAATTTCGTATGACACAGGTACGCGGCGCCGCGGCGCCCATGTCGGCGGGGTTGGACGAGGGAGTCCTTGACCACGGCACGCTCGACCGGGCCGTTGCTGACGTCCAGGCACGGGCCCTGGCGTGGGCCGCCACGTCCGCGAGTGAACGCGCGCAACTGCTTGAACGCGTCGTCAATGACACCTTCGCCGTCGCCGAGGAATGGACCGCGGCAGCGTGTGCCGCAAAAGGCTACGACCCACAGAGCACCGAAGGCGGCGAGGAGCTCTTCAGTGGCCTGGGGACCTTTGTGACCATGGCCCAGAGTTTTCGTCGGTCGATGCTCGACATCGCCTCCAAGGGACGACCGCAGTACCCGGGACCCGTGCGCCATAAGCCCGAGAACCGCATTGCGATCCAAGTGGTACCGAGAAACATTTTCGACAAGGTTCTCTACGGGGGAATCACCGGCGAAGTGTGGATGGAACCGGGAGTCGACGAGGACCAGGTGAAGGCAACTCAGGCCGAGACTTATAAGTCACCCACGAGTCACGCGGGCGTGTCGCTCGTGCTCGGAGCTGGCAACGTTGGTTCGCTCGGACCGCGTGACGCGTTGACCAAGCTCTTTGGCGAAGGCAAAGTGGTCGTGTTAAAGGCCAACCCGGTGAACGACTACTTGGTGCCGTATTGGCAACGTGCGCTGGCCGCCCTGATCGAGGGTGGCTTCTTGCGCATCGTGACCGGTGGTGCTCAGGTGGGCACCTACCTGACGAACCACGCGGAGGTGAGCGACATCCACGTGACCGGTTCGGATAAGACCCACGACGCGATTGTCTTTGGCGTCGGCACCGAGGGCGAACGTCGCAAGAAGCACAACGAACCATTGATCACCAAGCCGGTAAGTTGCGAACTTGGCAATGTCTCACCCGTGGTGATCGTGCCCGGCGTGTGGACGAAGAAGGAGATTGACTTCCAAGCCCGACACGTGGCGACGATGATCGCCAACAACGCGGGCTTCAACTGCCTTACGCCGCGCATCATCATCACCCACGATGGCTGGGCCCAGCGTGAGGAGTTCTTCAGTGCGCTCGAGAACGTTTTCTCCTCCCTTCCCACTCGAAAGGCGTACTACCCTGGCGCCGCGACTCGACTCGACGCGTTCCTCGCGGAGCATCCCGACGCGCATCAGATTGGTGAGTCTCGAAACGGCACGATGCCCTGGACGATTGTTCGAAACGTCGACCCCGCCAAGACCAATGACGTCTGCTTGAACGTCGAGGCTTTTTGCGCGCTCACCGCCGAGACATCACTCGGCGCAGATTCTCCCGCCGATTTCGTGAGGCGCGCCACCAAATTCTGCAACGAGGTCGTCTGGGGCACGCTTTCGATGACGCTCATCGCGGATCCTCGAACGATGAAGGACCCCGCAACCGGTGCCGCAATTGAGCAGGCGATCGCTGACCTGCGTTACGGCTCGATCGGTGTAAATCTCTGGCACGCGTTGAGTTTTGCGTTCTCCACGACGGTGTGGGGTGCGTACCCGGGCCACACGATCACCGACATTCAATCAGGGACCGGCTTCGTGGGCAACGCGTTCCTTTTCGCCCAGCCCCAGAAGTCGGTAGTGCGTGGCCCCTTCGTGTCGACACCCGCTCCCGCGTGGTTCGCCACGAGTAAGAACGCTGGCGTAGTGATGCGCAAACTCCTCGCCTTCGAAGTCAAACCGTCTTGGCTCAAGATCCCCGGACTGCTCGTGGCGGCGCTGCGCGGCTAGGGACGAAACGCGAGCACCGTACTGACGCCGATCGCGGTACAGACCTTGCGCGCGCACGCGACGCTGACCAACGGCGAGGGCACGTACTTCAATCTTGCGACGTTGATCCGGCCCGCGTCGTCGGTGGCGAACCACGGGTTGTTCGGACCAGTCTCACCAACGGCGACGCACCGCGAAATTGAAGCGCACGCCAGCGCGTTAACGGCGGCCGGCAGTTTCGTCGCTCGCCAGCGGCGACCGAACGCGGCGGTGGTGACGGCGTAGGACTTCGAGGTGGTGTTTACCAGGCCCACGCAGTTGCGCTTCGAACAGGTCAATGAAGTCAAGTTCGTCCACGTCGACGGCGTCCTTCGGGCGGTCCAGGTTAATCCGCCATCGAACGTGACTTCGAGGATCACGGCGTTCGAGTCGCTGGTCGCGCCCACCATGCAGGTACGCACGTTCGTGCACGCGACATCGGTCACGTTGGCGCGCGATGACCACGGCATTGGCAATTCGCTCGACCACGTGGCACCGTCGTCGGTGGAAATGGCGATCTTCGAGATGGTGTTCACGCCGTCGGTGACCACGGCGGCACACGACGACAGGCCAAAGCAGCTGAGTGCGCGTATTCCCTGCCCGCCTCGCAGCGAGTCCAGCGCAACCACCGATTGCGAGGAGGCGTTGTAGTTCCACAAGAGATTGCCGCTGGGCTCGAATCCGCCGATCAGGCACTGCGTGGCGAGACACGAGGCCGCGGTGATCAGGGCGGACGGAGCGTTCGGGACCGCGAGCGTCGACCACGCGCCATTGGACTGACGATATTCACCGACGCTCGTGGGTGGCGCGTCTGATCCGGTCGTGCCGAGTGCAATGCACGAACCCGAGAGCGTGCAGGCGCTCGTGTGCAGTGGCACCGAGATCCCGATTGAAGGAAGACCGGTCACGTGTAGGGATGGCTCGGTGGCGCAGCTCGCGAGTAGGAGGGCGCCGAGACTGACCAGTGCGCCGAGGCGCGACGCGCGAGGCGCCTCGGTTCGCAGTCGACTCATGGTGCACGCCTTCGTCAGAGAGTTCTAGACGATGCTACCGAGGTCGCCGCCGTTGACGGGCGCAGGCACCTAGCCTTGGTTACGTGAACTGGGCCGACCTCGTCATCGTCGTCCTGGTCCTGTTGGCGGGTCTCAACGGTCGACGGGTCGGCGCGCTGCGACAACTCGCCGGATACCTGGGACTGGGTGTGGGGTTCGTCATCGGTACGCTCGTCGCGCCACCGTTCTCGACCGCGATCACGCACGCGGCGTGGCGACCGTTGATCGCGCTCGCCCTCGTCTTTGTCGCGACCGTGATTGGCGGGCGACTCGGCCGAATGGTCGGCGGCGTGGCGGCCGACTCGATGCACGCCCTTCACCTCGGTCTCGTGGACTCCATTGGCGGGGTACTCATAGGCGTCGTGGGAACGCTCGTGGGGTGCTGGCTCGTCGCGGGTCTCCTGGCCTCGACGGCGTGGGGGTCCCTCGCGAGCGAGATCCAGAACTCCAAGGTATTGGCCGCCATTAATAAGGTCATGCCCCCGGTACCGACGATTGAGGCAAAGATGCAATCACTTTTTCGAAACGCTGGCTTTCCAAGCATTTTCGCCTCCATTGTCGGCCCGACGTTGCCCGTCACTGTGGCGCCGGGGAGGCTTGGTCCCCTCGTAACCTCCCTGAGCGCTCCGAGTGGCGTCGTGAAGGTTCTCGCTACCGGGGGTTGCTCGAGGATCCAAGAAGGTACGGCGTTCTTCGTCTCGAGTCACGACGCCGTGACCAACGCGCACGTCGTCGCGGGAGAGCCGAAGGTGAGTGTCAACGGCGTCCCGGCCTCGGTGGTGCTCTTTGATCCCAGTTACGACCTCGCGGTCGTGCGCGTGGGCTCGGTTGATGAGACGCCGTTGAACTTCTTCTCGGGTCGCGTCGCCGCGGGCTCGCGCGCACGAGTCGTGGGTTTTCCCCTCAACGCGTCACGCACCGCGGCCCCGGGTTACGTCGAAGGTGACATCACCGCACAAGGTCGAGACATCTACGACCAGCGTCTCATTAACAGGACCTACGAGGTGATCGAAGTGAACGTGCAACCGGGAAACTCGGGCAGCCCCGTGCTGGTCGGAAGGGACGTCGCGGGCGTGATCGAATCGAAGTCGCTCAGCGAAGCGAGTACCGCCTACGCGATCCCCGACGTCGTCGTCCTAGACGACCTCGCGCACGTCAGTACGCGTGCGGTATCGACTTCGGGTTGCTTGCCCTAGTTCGCGGCGCGCACGGCGGCGGCGATGACGTCGAGACCGTCCGCTAACTGTTCGTCGGTGATGACCAGGGGAGGGAGCAGTCGAATGACGTTGCCGTACGTACCGCAGGCGAGCACTACGACGCCGTGTTGGTTGCAGTAGGACACGATGGACTTCGCGGCCGCGGCGTGGGCGTCCTTGGTACCGGGTTGGACCAGTTCCATCGCGATCATGGCGCCCCTTCCGCGTACGTCACCGATGATGGCGACGTCTTGTTGGAGCGAGCGCAGACTCTTCAAGATCACGCCCTCGAGCTCACGGGCGCGCGAGGCGAGATTACGATCGCGCAGGGTCTTGATCGTCGCCAGGGCGGCTACCGCGGCGACGGGATTCCCTCCGTACGTACCGCCCAGACCACCTTCGTGCACTTGGTTCATCACTTCGGCGCGTCCGGTGACCGCAGCGAGCGGCATGCCGCCGGCGAGACCCTTCGCGGTCGTCACCAGGTCGGGGATGACGCCTTCGTGGTCGACGGCGAACCAATCCCCGGTGCGACAAAAACCACTCTGGATCTCGTCGGCAATGAACAGGACGCCGTTGGCGGTCGTCCACGCCGACAGCGCCGGCAGGAAACCTGGCGCGGGCACGATGAAGCCGCCCTCACCCTGGATCGGTTCGATCAGCAGGGCCGCTACGTTATGGGCCCCCACTTGGGTCTCGATGGCCTTGATGGCGCGCGCGGCGGCTTCGACGCCGGAAAGTCCGTCGTGGTAGGGGTTGCTCATAGGAACTCGATAGATCTCGGGGGCGAAGGGCCCGAAGCGGTCCTTGTACGGCATGTTCTTCGCCGTGAGAGCCATCGTCAGGTTCGTGCGTCCGTGATAGGCGTGGTCAAAGACGACGATGGCTTGGCGCCCCGTCGCAAGACGCGCGATCTTGACTGCGTTCTCGACCGCCTCGGAGCCTGAGTTGAAGAGGGCTGAGGTCTTCGCGTGTGAGCCGGGGGTGAGTGCCGCGAGTTCTTCGCAGACCTCGACGTAGCTCTCGTAGGGCGTGACCATGAAGCACGTGTGGGTAAACGCGGCGACCTGGGCGCTCACGGCGTCGACGAGTTCGGGCACCGCGTGACCAATGGTGGTCACCGCGATGCCAGAACCGAGGTCCAGGATACGGTTCCCGTCGACGTCAACCAGGATCGCTCCTTCGGCGCGCTCGATGTAGATGGGAAAGCCGTTGGTAAGTCCAGCGCTGACGGCCGCCCGGCGACGTTCGTGAAGCGCTCGTGACTTGGGTCCGGGCAATTCCGTAACGACCTTGCGGGTGGTGCCTACCGAGGACTCAACTGACGAAACCATGGCGCTCTCCTAGAAGATGACTGACGTCTGTCAGACCTTCCCATCGTAGTTGTGCCTCAGCACGCGGTCTCGGGCGCGACGAGTCGGGTGACTCACGTCACCCCACTCGTCGATGGCGGGGGAGGTGGGATTTTAACCCACGGTGCCCGTAGACACAGCAGTTTTCGAGACTGCCCGATTCGGCCGCTCTCGCACCCCTCCGGGGACGAGTCTACCGTGCGAGCGCGTTGTCACTATTTGCTCCAAAGGGAAGCGCACCGAGGTTCGACGCACGTAAGCCCTACGCTTGCGAGGATGGAAACGAGGTTCGACGCTCCGAGTCACGACGAGCAGTTCATGCGAATGGCGCTCGTTCGGGCACGTGAGGCGATGGCACATGACGACGTGCCGGTGGGTTGCGTGGTCGTGGTCAACGGCGAAGTCCTCGGCGTAGGCGAGAACCGTCGAGAGGTCGACAACGATCCGACGGCGCACGCGGAGATGATCGCGCTACGTGACGCGGCGTCCCGCCGCTCTGGATGGCGCATGGACGACGCGACCGTCTACGTGACCCTTGAGCCGTGCGTCATGTGCGCCGGCGCCCTTCTGAACGCCCGAATCGACCGACTCGTCATCGCAGCGATGGACGAAAAGGCGGGAGCTGCTGGTTCGCGCTATAACGTGCTCTCGGATCCACGACTGCTCCACGAGGCTCGCCTCACCTATGACGTATTGAGGGAAGACTCGCAGTCACTGCTTCGGGCCTTCTTCGAGGCACGTCGTTCGTGAGGTGACGCCACGCCGTTGCCCGAGGATTGACGTACAAGGTTCGCTGATTCGACCCGATTGCGTCACGGCCGCGAAAGTTCCCTGTTGTAGCTTCGCTCGTCGTGGACGGGTCTGACAATACGGCACTCACCGGTAGCCGCGTCGTGGTCGTAGGCGGCGGGGTCCTCGGCACGATGCACGCCTTCTCCGCCCTCTCGCGCGGGGCGACGGTACTGCACCTCGAGCGAGATCAACTCCCACGAGGTGCGACGGTGAGGAACTTCGGACTCGTGTGGGTGAGTGGAAGAGCCCCGGGTCGCGAGTTGGAGCTCGCACTCCGGGCCCGTCAACTTTGGCAGGAGATGGGCCACGACGTGCCCTCGATTGGTTTTTCGTGCCAACGGCTCGCTGACGCTGGCGAGCCGCCCTGACGAGATGGAGGTCCTGGCGTGCGCGAACGCGCGAGACGACGCGGCCACGCGGGTCTTTGAGCTCGTCGACGCTGACGAGGTGCGACGACGGAACCCGGCTCTGCAGGGCGAATTCCTCGGTGGATTGTATTGCGGCCTCGACGCCGCGGTGGAGTCGCGTCGTGCCCTGGGTGCCCTTCGCGAGGCCATGACCGCGACCAAGTGGTACGCGTATCTCGCCCGCCGTGAGATCGTTGGCGTGGGTGAGAGTGATTGGTAGTGGGTGGGGTCGGTCGTGCATCGCAATCGCTTGGCCATGACGTGCAGTGCGCCCGGACGGGCCAGCTCCGGGCCGAAAATAGGTGCGAGCGCAAGCGCCCCGAGGCTCTCGTGACCGTCGTCGATCTCGATGTCGAAGCGGTGCTCGTCCTGCAGGTCGGCGATCAGGTGACCCACGTCGTGTAGAAGCGCCGCGGCGACCATGTCGTCAGACGCCCTCCCTTCTTCGCTAGGCCAGCGCATTGGAGTGCGTGCTGGGTTTGGCTGATCCGCTCGCCGTAGTTTCGGTCCCCCCCTCTCTTCGTAGAGGTTGAGGATGTCTTCAACTGTGTAGGAATGCTTCACGAGGGTCTACTTCCACTGCAAAAAAATTTGTCTTCTTTCTGCAGGGTACGCCCGAAATGTGAACACGACGCACCTAAAAAGATTCGAGGTCGAAATTTTCATTCTCTCTTTTTAAACAAGGGCGGGGTGTTTACGAAACTCCAATCAACCTGATGACGCCCATGTCGAAATTGGCGCCTTCTGTGCCTCCACACGATTTTGAACTCACTGACCGCACATTAATTCCACGAGGAGACGCGAGAGATTTCTCTTGAATTCTCTATATGTTGTGAACGGTCCACTTTCGTCAATCTTCGATCAAGTTGACCAGTTCGAAAATCTAGGGAATCAATGGCTTAATGCGAGGCCAAACGGCTTCCATAGCTTCGGCGTACGTTGGGGCTTCCGGAAAGAGCCCTGGAACAACTGCATCGTACTCAACTCCTATTTCGCGAAGGTGCTGTTCAATTCGTTCAACGCGATTCGCGGCTCCTTGTCGAACAAGTTCGAATTTATGTACGGAGAGCCTGGCAATATCATCGTCAGACGTTTCCTCACGAAGGAGCATCACCGCAAGATCTGCAAGGTCAGTGGGCCGAACGCGTTGTGCAAGGGCCCGAAGCTTCTCTGAGGACATTTCTGAGAGTGTCATGACCAAAATCTCGAAAGCCTCATAGAACGGCGCGCCAACGAAGGTATGCGTAGGCTCATCAATGACGCCTTCTCGATAGCTGACTTCAATCTGAACTTTGTCCGGTCGGATTTTGGTGCCGCTTATTCGTACGTCGTCAAAATCGAGGCTTCTGGCGCTGTCAGTCGCCGGCAGTTGTGGATCGAATCGGACGATGTCACCGACACTGGCGTCTCGGATTACTCGAGCCACTTCCTCAAAGTCGAGCTTGTGGTGTGCGGGCGCGTGTCGGGTTGAGTCGGCGTCCGAACTGAATCTGAGAAATCCATGAACATGGCGCAATACAAATCCTCCCTTAAATACAAGCTCTCTGGGAAAGCTTGCGGCAAGGTGTCCAACGAGTGTGACAAGAGCGAAATCTCGTGCAGCTACTTCAACCCCTCCGGGCATTTCACTCAGAAGGTCGTCAAGCTGGAAAGCGCTGCCCCAGGTACGAGTGGGCCCAGTCACTTGGACCCCGCAGTCTCCGGAGTGGTGCTGACGTTCACGATCACTCGCCACTTCG